>CAZTXE010000047.1:0-6282 GCA_964617305.1 uncultured Candidatus Saccharibacteria bacterium
TATGCAATATCTACGTGTAAACTCTTAAAGGAAGATCCTTTTTCTTTAAATACCTTAACTTTTTTTATAAATTCATATTGTTCAAATACCTTAAGAACAGCCTCATTGACCTTTGAATATGGTATTTCTATATATTCCTTGCCTACCATGGAGGCGTTTTTAAGTTGACTTAGCATGTTTGCTATTGTATCTGCACTCATAATATAACCTTTACCAGCTAGACTTCATCACACCGGGTAATTCTCCCCTGTGTGCGAGTTCTCTAAAACATTTACGACAAATTTTAAACTTTCTCATATACCCTCTTGGATTACCACAAAGTTTACAACGGTTATATCTTCTAACCGAAAATTTAGGTTCTCTTTTTTGTTTTGCTATCAGCGATTTCTTAGCCATTTATTTTCCTTCTTTTTTGAATGGTAATCCTACCAAATCTAGCAATTTTTTACTTTCCTCAGCATTGTTAGCAGTGGTCACAATTGTAACCTGAAGACTTCTAACACCCTTTGTGGTGTTGGCATTCACTTCAGGAAATAAAGTGTGTTCCTTTATTCCTATTGAATAGTTACCACCCTTATCAAGAGCCTTAGGATCAAGTCCTCTGAAATCTCTTACCCTAGGAATAACCACATTGATTAGCTTATCTAAAAATGCCCACATTCTAGCTCCTCTTAAGGTAACAGCGTATCCTACCACATCTCCCTGCCTTATCTTAAATCCAGATTCTGACTTTCTGGCCTTTCTTGGAGAAGGTGCTTGCCCTGAAATGTCTGCAAACTCGTTAACAAAGCCTTCTACAGCTTCTTTGTTTCCTCTAAAATCTCCAATTCCAGCATTAACTACAATCTTTTTAATTGAAGGAACTTGCATAATGTTTTTGCAACCTAACTCCTTCATCAAAGCAGGCACTGCTTTTTCTTTGTATATTTGTTGTAGTTTTAGTTGCTTTACTTCAGCCATGTTATTTGTCCAAGGTCTCAGAGCATTTTTTACATACTCTAAACTTTTTATCTTTCTCTAGTTTGAAACCAACCCTTGTAGGTTTGTTGCATTTGTTGCAAATAACCATAGCATTTGATGCATTGATTGGTTTTTCCATTTTTATAATCCCACCTTCCTTTGATACTGCTCCTGGTTTTACATGCTTTTTAACAATATTAACCCCTTCAACAAGGATCTTGTTCTCTTCCTTTATTACCTTTAGAACGGTACCTTCTTTACCAATGTCTTTTCCTTTTAGTATTTTTACTTTGTCTTCTTTTCTAAATTTCATCATAACTTTTTACCATACTTCCGGGGCGAGGGATACAATTTTCAAAAACCCGTTATCTCGTAATTCTCTGGCAACAGGTCCAAATACACGTGTCCCAAGCATGTTTTTGTCTTTAGCAACAATAACTGCAGCATTATCATCAAATCTGATGTACGTGCCATCTTTCCTTCTTGTTTCTTTTCTTGTTCTAACAAGTACGGCCCTAACAATTGAGTGGTCTTTAACAGTACCCACACTTGAAGCACCACTAACAACTACAGTAACAACGTCCCCAACTCCTGCGGACTTTTTGTTAGAACCAGGAATACCAATAAGCTTTAGCTTCTTAGCACCACTGTTATCTGCAACTTTTAGTGTAGCTCCTACAGGTACCATCTTACTTGTCTGCCTCCTTTACAACTTCAAGTACTTTCCATGTTACTTCTTTGCTCATAGGTCGTGTTTCTTCAATTAGAACTGTATCACCAACATTTACTCCAATTTCATCTCTTGCTTTAAATCTTTGTGTATTTGTAACAACCTTTTTATAAACTGGGTGAGCTTTTTTAACATCTACAGCCACAACAATTGTCTTTTGCATCTTTGTAGATACCACATCCCCTGTAAATCTTTTACCTGCCATTATTTTTCATCTTTCTTTGCGGAAGCTTTGGCCTTTTTGGCCTTTGGTGCTTCAGCAGCAAATTGATTACCATTTAAAACTGTTAATATTCTTGCAATATCAGCTCTGAACTCTTTTGGTTTATTAACATTCTTTTCCTTACCTTGCAATATCTTAGCCACTGTATTTTGTAAATCAGTAGTTGTCTTCTTTAAAAGCTTTTCTAAATCAGCCTTTGTTTTTTTTCTTAGATCTTTGCTTTTTAAACTCATAGTTGGTCCTCCGCGGAAACAAATCGTGTTTTGCAAGGCAACTTGTCAGCAGCTCTTCTGAAAGCTGATCTTGCAAGTTCCTCATCAACACCTGCCATTTCAAAAATCACCTTACCTGGTTTTACAACTGCAGCATAGTGATCTACAGGAGATTTACCGCTACCCATCCTTGTTTCGTTAGGCTTTTTTGAAATAGGCTTGTGAGGGAAAACCCTTATCCAAAGTTTTCCACCTCTCTTTGTCCTGTGAGCAATAGCCTTACGAGCAGCTTCTATCTGTCGGGATGTTAATTGGCATCTTTCATCAGATTTAAGTGCATAGTCACCAAATGCAATCTTATAACCACGGGTTGCAAGACCCCTGTTTACCCCTCGCATTTGTGTTCTGTACTTAGTCTTTTTTGGTAACAACATATTTAATCCTTAAAGTTCAACTTCTCCCTTGTAAATCCATACCTTAATACCTATTGATCCATATATCATCTGACAAGTCTCTTGTGCGTAATCAATGTCAGCACGCAGAGTTTGTGTTGGAACAGATCCTAAGGAAGTTGTTTCTGTCCTTCCAATGGAGTTACCACCAGATAAAAGTCCTGCTAGCTTTATCTTAATTCCCTTAGCACCTTTGTCCATCGCTGAACGAGCTGCAGTGGCTACTAGTCTTCTATATGGAAGACGTCTTTTTAGCTGACGGGACAGGTATTGAGCAACCAAAGCTGCTTCAAGTTCAGGAATCTTTACTTCTTCTGCAGTTATAGAAATCTTTGCGCTTGTGATCTTCTTTAATTCTTCCTGCACCAAAGTAACTCCCGAACCACCCTTACCAATAACAACACCGGGACGTGAAACCTTAACTGTGATGTTAACTTCATTAGGTGATCTTTCTATATCGATCTCCTTAATTCCAGCAGTTTCAAATCTTTCCTTTAGTAATTTCCTTATCTGAAAGTCTTCTACTGCTAAATCACCATAATTAAATTTGTTGGCATACCAACGTGATTTCCAGTTCTTTGATATTCCTAATCTAAACCCGTTTGGGTGTATCTTTTGACCCATTACTTAATTTCCTTCTCAGATAAACCAATTACTATGTGTGCCATTCTTTTTAAAATTCTGCTGTAGCGAGATCTTCCTGAAACCCTACCTCTTTTTAAGACATTGCCTTCTTCAGCACGAGCGTCTGCAACAAATAATTTAGCTTCATCTAAATTCTTTGTCTCTTTTGCATTAGCAATTGCAGATTGTAGCACCTTTAAGCTCAATTTAGCAGCTTTTGTTTTGTCAAACTTAAGTATACGAACAGCTTCACTAGCACTCTTACCGCGCACAAGATTGAGCACTGGAACCACTTTTTTTGCGGATATCCTTGCATATTTTTGTTTTGCGTATACTTGTGCTTTTTCCATTGTTTTATAGACCCTTCTTTGAGGAATGTCCTCTAAAAGTTCTTGTTGGCGAGAACTCGCCCAACTTATGACCCACCATAGATTCTGATATGTATACAGGTGTGTGTTGTCTACCGTTGTGAACAAGAATGGTAAACCCAACCATATCTGGTGTTATTGTTGATCTTCTTGCCCAGGTCTTAATTTCTTTCTTACCACCTGAGTCTAATATTTTCTGAACCTTTATCATCAACTTTTCATCAACGAATGGTCCCTTTTTGATTGATCTAGTCATTTGTTATTTTTTCTTTCTTCTATCTGCAACTTTATACTTTTCAGTATGTTTACGTTTTCTAGTCTTAACACCTCTTGCAGGCTTACCCCATGGGGTTTTTGGCGCCATACCAACACCACTTGTTTTGTATGATCCACCGTGTGGGTGATCACTTGGGTTTGAGAAGGCTACCCCTCTGGTACGCGGTCTTTTACCCTTGTGACGATTAAGACCTGCCTTACCGGCTCTTGTATGTCTTAGATCAGCATTACTTAGTGTACCTACAGTGGCGTAACAATTAGCAAGAACCATCTTTATTTCACCACTTGGAAGCTTAAGATTAACGTATTTTCCTTCCTTTGCAAGGATTAATGCACTGTTTCCAGCACCACGGACAATTTGTCCACCCTTGCCTGGGTTTAATTCAATGTTATGAATTGGCATTCCCAAAGGAATCTTACTTAAAGGAAGTGAGTTTCCTGGTTTGAAAGGTACATTCTCTCCTGAAAGAACCTCAGTTCCTACCTTAACGTCTTCTGGAGCTAGAATATATCTTTTTTCACCGTCAGCATAGTTAACAAGGGCTATCATAGGACCTCTGTTTGGGTCATGTTCAAGACTTGCAACACGTGCAGGAATGTCTCTTTTGTCTCGCTTAAAGTCTATAACACGGTATTTTCTCTTATGACCCATCTGTCTATTTCTAACGGTGATCCTTCCCTTGCTTCTACCAACAGCACCCTTAATAGGTCTTGTTAATGCTTTAACTGGTACAGATTTGTTACCTGTGGTAGTTTCACGTACCAAGGTTTTTCTAAATCTTATTCCTGGACTTGTTGGTCTATATTCTTTAATAGGCATGTTACTTTCCTTCTCCTAACAACTCATTAAACATGGCAATCTTTTGTCCATCAGCAACAGTGATTACTGCTTTCTTCCAATCAGCACCTTTTGAAAACTTGAATGTTCCCTTAACTCTTTTTTTCTTTCCTGGAATTATCATTGTTTTAACATCAGTAACTTCTACATCAAACATTTCCTTTGCAGCATTAGCTATAGAACCCTTACTTGCTTTCTTGGCAACCTTGAAGGTATATCTGTTGAATTGTGCTTGTTCAGAAACACTTTTTTCAGAAATTATTGGTTTTTTAATTATCTTTCCTAAATTCATTTTTTAACCTTACCTTTATACTTTGAAGTAACCATTTCAACTGCATCTTTTACAAATAAAACATCATCACAGTGCATAAGATCATATCCATTTAAATTCTCAGCTAATCTAACATTTAGTTTTTCAATGTTACCTGCACTCTTTAAAACGACATCATTGTTCTTATCAAGAACCAGAAGTGTCTTACCACCAAGTTTTAATTTCTTTAAAAGTTCAACTAATACCTTTGTGCTTGGTTTCTTAATATCTAACTTATCAAGTACAACAACATCTTTTTTAGATGCTTTTAGGGATAAGAATGAAATAATCGCTGCTTTCTTCATCTTTTTTGACAGCGATAATTTCCAACTCTTTGGTTGTGGACCGTGCACAATACCTCCACCTCTCCAGATAGGTGATCTAATGGAACCATGCCTAGCACGTCCTGTTCCCTTTTGTTTCCATGGCTTTCTTCCACCACCACGTACTTCAGAACGATCCTTAACGGCGGTTGTTCCCTGCCTTTGATTCAGACCATAGATTCTAATGTATTGGGCCATCAAGGATTTGTTAATCTTTGCACCAAAGACACTAGGATCAAGATCCATCTTACTTACTGATTTTCCTGTTTTATCTAATATATCTATTTTCATTTTTCTTCCTTTTCCTCAACGACTTCTTCTTCAACCTTTTCTTCTACTACTTCCTCAGTTTTTTCTTCAACAACAACTTCTTCCTTTACTTCAACTTCTGGTGTTTTTTCAACATTTGATACTTCTTCTTCGCCTTCAAATAAACTTGCATCAAATTTTAAAAATACATCAGAGTTTCTGGCACCTGGTATTGGTCCTGAAACCATAAGACAGTTTTCATCAGTGTTAATATCAACTACCTTAAGGCCTTTAACAGTAACCTTTTTGTTACCCATCTTTCCTGCCATCTTCTTACCTGGCCATACACGTCCTGGTGTTTGTGAACCAATAGCACCGGGAGCACGTACTTTGTCTTTAGCACCACGAGTTTCACCTTGTTTTGAGAAACCCCACTTCTTAATGGCTCCAGCAAAACCTTTACCCTTGGATGTTCCCGTTACAATAACTTCTTGATCCAAAAGTTTATCCGCCGTTGCGAGTGCTTTGGCGGACTTAAGTTTGACTACAGTAACAGGAATAACCTTACCATAAGGCATAAAGATCTGAGACATATTGAGTTTTGTTCCTGTTAGTGTTTTTTGTTCCATGACAAGTCTTTATCATAAAAAATGGACGCCTTTAGCGCCCACAGAAAAATGCTCGAAATGTAGCTTTTTTATGTAACGCCGTTTGACA
>CAZTXE010000048.1:0-6223 GCA_964617305.1 uncultured Candidatus Saccharibacteria bacterium
AGTTAAATTTACTGACAATTGGGTCTACAAGTACACATCCAACAGTGTAGGTATGAGTAATTTTTCAGAAATGAAAAGATTAGCTACACAAGGCGAGGGATTAAATAGCTTCATAAATACAAACGAAGATGTGAAAAAAGGGTACACAGATAAGTATCAAGCCTAATGAGGTAGATCAAAATCTGCATTTCTCACTAAACACGGACCATTATTTATGGTTGTCTAAGACTTTATGAAAATTTGACGCTTCAAATTTTTTACATTGAGACTTCTTAATCGTCCCACTTAGCCATCCAAACCGAAGTAAAGGCTTCATAACAAAGCATTGAACAGCTGGGTTTTGTACAAATATTCTTATCTAAGTGTAGCTAAAGAATCCAGAATTCTAAGAAGAGTTCTCATTTCAGCTTCAGACATATCCCTTGTAGAAATACCCGTATAACCTATGGATATCCAGGGATTTTCCGCAAGCTGAACTGTTCCAAATATCTCACCACTTTCGACGTCAGTGTACTTCTTTACAGCAATGCTGTCCGTTAGAGTAATCTCTTGAATGTTACATACATAATCTTCTGGTACTTCATCCCCACCCATTGGACCCATGCAATAACCCCCTCTACCAAGATTACTAATAGTGATAGTGAATGTATCAGATGTAGCTCGTATGAGACCTCCATTAACTTCTGGATTATCTTGTCGTTCACAGGTCCACCCTTCTTCAAACAGGTAGAAGTGAATGTTTAGTACACCACTTGAGCAGAGTAGGGGTTCTTCCAAATCAGTTGTCGCCACCTCTTCTGCTACTTCTTCGGCGGCTTCTTCTTCTTGGATTGTAACTACCCCCTGTTCCTCCAAGGCTTTATTCTCAGGGACATAGAAAGCTACATAATATACACCTGCCAGTACTGCAATTAATCCAGAAACAATAAGAACTAGTATCAAACCTTTTTTGCTCTTCTTTTCTTCCTCTATATCAACTATTCCCATCTCTGTAATTTTTTCCTTTAGTGTTTCCTCTTCCTCGTTGGATTTTTTCTTTTTTTTGATAATAACAAGTATTACTACCAGAAGAACCAAGATGACCACCAGAAGTCCTAAGAGAACATATGTACCATTCCCACCAAACATAGAATCGATACTTTCAATTCCAGAAGTTAACGCAATTCCAGAAGAAATATCTTCCACAACACTTGTTTCACCAATCTCTTCAGTTTTTTCACTTTCTTCATTTTCCTCAGTGGCATCTTCTTCGACTGTAGCTGGTACTATTAGCGTGTCCGGTGGTGTCGTATCCGCAGGAAGATGTGCATTTATACCTGGACTAAACCCATCTGGGGGTGGGGGAGTACCTTCCACAAGAGGAAGTGTTACTATTGAAAAAACACTGTTAACCCCTTCATTCCCCGCGGCATCTACTGCACGCAAGCCAAATAAATAAGATGCGTTAGGTGTGAGATCCTCTAAGTTAAATTCGTGACTTGTCTTAAGAGTGTCATCCGCCATAAAACTTTCGGTGGTTGAAAAGTCACCGTATTCAATCCTGCTGGTTGCTGGTTCATTTGTGACGTAGGTTACTTTTGCAGTAGTAGTTGTAACATCACTTGTTACAACATCTGTTATCAAAGGTGCTGTAAGATCAGCGGGAGGAGTCTTTACCTCTATCACATCATAATTAACCAAAAGTACAGGAGCGTTTGAGCTACGTTCACTACTTGAAAACTTGACATCAAAATCATCATCTCCCGGCCTTAGTTTAAAACCATAATTCGAATGTTCTCCACTTACCCAACTCTCCACTGTTTCTTTTACGTCAAATGAGACCCATTCAATTGCCCCACCTATATCAGACTTTTCATTTAGATATACTGAGCTTGGCTTGCTTGCCCAAAGAACAGAGCCCTCTGACCAGTCCTGAATGTTTCTATCAATTTTCAGATCACTTGGGGAATCACCATCTGTACCATAATTTGTTGCAAAAAGTTTTAAAGTTGCCGTGTTTATGTCCACACTCTCTGGAATACCTGAAATATCAAATTTAATTAGAGTCAGTGCATAGTCATCCCCACTCTTCTCAGACCGATGCATCACATGCAGATTTCCTCCATCCCCAGCATCTGGGTCAGTATATGAGGACACAACGGCATCTGAAGATGCCTTAATGGTCATTGTCTTGGCATATGCTTTTTGTGGAAGAATTGCTAAAAACGTAAGTACTAGTATTAATTTTAGGGAAAGTTTGGGTTTGGACATAGTGTCTTTATTATATAGAAGTAAATTTTGCTTTACTAGATAGACTTCTCTTATCCCGACACAGTTCTAAAGTCGTCCTATTTAACCAGACCTCCCGTTTTTCCTAGGGTTGATTCTTCTATCACAACTATAAATAATGTACAATTATGAGTACTGCCATGACTGAGTTCCAACACAACACAAAGATTGAAACTAATGAGAGGGGAATAGCTTGGGTTGCCGCAGCTATAACAATAGCAGTAATCCTTACTATAACAGTTGGTACCGTCGCACTTCGCTCCAACACCAAAGATGCTGAATCCACCCAACCACCAGATGTAACTTCAGAAACACCAGCCAAACCAAAGGGGAAAACAGATTTTGTAGATCAAGGTATTACAGTAGAAACATGTAATTTCTTTTACGACAGACCCGGAAGATTGGCTATAATTGTAGACATGCTCTTTGATGAAACTAGCATTTGTGATGTAGGCAATGGCGAACAACCATGTATAAAGGTTGACACGAACATTTTGCGTGGACAAAGCACAAAAATAGAAGGGCACATTGAACAAATGAAGGAACTGGGAGTAATGGATCCAGTCGGAGGTACCCAGAGTTTTCCAAGCGCGATCACAATCCACAAACTAACTATTTTGAAAGAAATTGTAGAAACTGAATTTGGCGGAGAAGCCTGCGTTCCAAGCAAAGAATATACCAACCCATAACTAGTCCTCAAAGGTACTAGGCAAGAAATCCTCTCAAACACAACGTCCGAATCTACTGCAAAGATTCTAAAATCCTCCCATTTAGCCAACCACTCTTACTCGTTTATCAGACAACACTTTAATGTATAATTTTCTTATGCCATCGTCTTTATATACAACACTTTATTCCTTTTATGATCACAACGGACCGCTGGTATTCTTTGGAGGAGTGGCAATCTTGTGTTTACTGCTTTCACTCAAACGTCCCGGGAAGTTTTATTTATTTATGTTCTTAGGATTTGTCATTCTCACCTTCAACTTTGAATATGATAAGCACCTTTTTCTTAAAATAAGAACCGACATGTTAGATTTGATATTCCCTCCAGGAGAAAGATTCAGGAAATATTTCATTGTAAGAAACTTTCTGGAATTTATATTACCCGTTGTCCTAGACATAGTTGGATGGGGAACCATTATTCTTGCTCTACTTTTTAAAGATAAAAGACCATCTAGCGAAAGTT
The DNA here is from genome assembly GCA_964617305.1 of uncultured Candidatus Saccharibacteria bacterium. Classification (GTDB taxonomy): domain Bacteria; phylum Patescibacteriota; class WWE3; order UBA101185; family UBA10185; genus CAZTXE01. The sequence continues at coordinate 3,458 of CAZTXE010000048.1, forward strand.
AAAGTAAATCCCAAGATCGTCCTACTTAACTACCTTCCAAAGCACCTCCTGTTTTAGACATCTATTACATGTTTTGGAAACTTTTAGCTTTAATAAATGACATCCGAGTATGTATTACCTATAATAATGTTATGAAAGTAGTCACATATGCTCGTGCAGGACTTTTAGGTAATCCCTCCGATGGTTTCTTTGGTAAAACAATAAGTATTCCAATCAAAAACTTTGCAGCAACAATAGATATAAAACCTTCCGATACTCTTAAGGTTACGCCATTACCCAGTGATCTATTTGAATATGGTAGCTTACCTGAACTTATAGAGGACATAGATATAAATGGTTACTATGGTGGTTTTAGAATAATTAAAGCTGGTATCAAGAAGTTTTATGAATATGTGATTGAAAACGACATAGCTATAAGGGATAAAAACTTTAGTATCAAATACTCATCAAACATACCAAGACAGGTCGGTTTAGCAGGATCCAGTGCAATTATAACTTCCGTAGTTAAAGCACTCGTGAAATTTTATGATGTAGAAATATCAAATGAGATACTACCTAATGTAATCTTAAAGGCAGAAACAGAGGAATTAGGTATATCAGCAGGACTTCAGGATAGGGTAGTACAGGTATATGGTTGCCCTGTATTTATGGATTTTGATAAAGACTATATGGATCAGAATGAACACGGTAAATATGTACCCTTAGACAATGTTTCCTTACCAAACCTATATCTTGCATACAAAACAACACTAACCCACGAAGCTACTGCACATAACAATGTACGTGCACTGTGGGACTCAGGGGATAGGAAGGTTATAAAGACACTTGATGCTATAGCAAAAAACGCAGAAGAAGGAATGAGACTATTGAAAAAAGGTGACATCGAATCATTTAATTCCTGTATAGACAAAAACTTTGAATTACGAAAGATAATATATCCAATACATCCTGAAAATGAAAAGATGATAAGTGTTGCACGCAAACAGGGAGCCACATCCAAATTCCCAGGATCTGGGGGTGCAGTTATTGGTACATTTAAAAACAAGGAGATGTTTGATAACTTGAAAAAGGCCTTCTCTGAGATGGATTGTGAAACAATCAAAATTAAATTCTAAATAGAACTCCCCACTCTAGAACTCGTATAATACTCGTATGCATAAAGCCAAAGAAGATTCATTAAAAGAGAACTCGCTTAAATTATCTAGTGATCAACAAAGTGCCTTAGCTAGATTACTTGCTTGGTACAAAGAGGATAGTAAAAAACCCTTTATTACTCTTGGAGGATATGCAGGAACAGGCAAGACAACACTTATTGCAGAACTTAAGAAAGAATTAGTTAAGGATAATAAAAAGATAAAAATAGCCTTTTGTAGTTATACAGGAAGAGCAGCACAAAATCTTAAAAATAAGTTAATAGAAGCAAATGCACTTAAATGGAGAGACACCATAAGCACAATACATGGTTTAATATATGATCCAATTGAAAACAGTAATGAAGAAATCATAGGTTGGATGAGAAAGGAGGAATTAGAAAAAGATTTAATTATTATAGATGAGGGATCAATGGTGGATGAAACCATTTGGAGAGATCTTTTGTCTTATGGGATACCAATTATTGCAGTAGGGGATCACGGACAACTACCACCTATTAAAGGTACATTTAATTTGATGGAAGAGCCAAACATATTACTTACTCAAATTCACAGACAGGCAAAAGATAACCCAATAATAAGAGATTCCCAACATGCCAGAACCTCAGGAGTGGTTCCAGTCAAGAAATATGGGGGAAAGGTTATTAAATACGATAAGAATGACCCCTTTTCACATGAAATCAGTTCAGAGCTACTAGAGAGTTACTCAACAGATACCTTAATACTATGTGGATATAACGCCACAAGGACAAAGATAAACCACTTTATTAGAAATGCACTAGGCTTTCACAGCCCTAACCCGTTACCAGGTGAGAGGGTCATTTGCCTAAGAAACAATCAAAAGAAGGGTGTCTACAACGGGATGCTAGGAACCATAAAGAACATCACAGAAAAAGATAGTTCCTGGTACGATGTTGAAATCCTTCTTGATGAAGGAAATTTATACGTGGGACTCATATACGCACCTCAATTTGGTGCAGACACAGCAATAAACTTCACAAAGAGTAGAAAGCACGCTAACAAAGGAGATCTCTTCGACTTTGGGTACGCACTCACGGTACATAAAGCACAGGGAAGTCAGGCCAAAAAAGTAATACTATTTGAAGAAAGATTTAGTAAGATGGATGATGACATGTGGAAAAGGTGGTTATATACAGGAATTACTCGTGCCGAAAATGAACTTTATTTGTTCGGGTAACACTAATATCTTTTATACCACTCTAGAGAAGTTTTGAAAGCAAACAAGCATCAAATATGCTACCGTACTAACTGGATAGTAATGTAATACAAGAAGAAAAGACAAATAGACATTGGTTTGAAAGGAGACACAATGCCCCCACCAACGCTAACAAGAAAACAGCTAGAAGACATGTATGGTGACGCATGGTACGCTGCAGGATTGCAGATAAGCAAGGACTATGAACAGCAACAAGCTGAGTCAGATGACAATGATGATGAAAGAACACGACCTACTCCTAAACCAGATTCAAATGGACTAGACTGCTTTAGTTGTATTCTAATCACGCTGTTAGCAGTTATATTAGGACCTGGGACACTCTTTGTGGTGGGCTTGGTTGCACTCTTAATACTAGAGAGGGTTCTATAAGCCTGTATG
>CAZTXE010000049.1:0-5865 GCA_964617305.1 uncultured Candidatus Saccharibacteria bacterium
AGGTGGAATTAAGCAAGCAACTCATGAAGAAGTTATGGCAAAGGATCCTACAAAACCATTAAGAATGGCTGTAAAGGGAATGTTACCAAAGAACAAACTTCAAAAAAGATATATGGCTAATTTACATATTTATGCAGGTGAGGAACACCCGCATACTGCACAAGAAAATAAAGGTACAAAATAATGGCTGAAGCAAAAAAGAAGAAAACAACTAAAAAGACAACTAAGAAAGTAGAAAAGAAACCTGTGGTAAAGGTGGAAGTAAAGGAAACTTCAAAAACTGATTCTGCAGACAAATATACTATTAAAAAGGATCATATTACTGCGGTTGGTCGTAGAAAGACCTCTTCTGCAAGCATATTTTTATACGAAGGTAAGGGTGATATCCTTGTTAACTTTGTAGACATTGACGAATATTTTCCTTCAGCAAAAGAAAAACTAAAGTGGATGGAACCTTTCCATCTAATTGGAGTTTCTCACCCAAGATCAAAGTTTAATGCAACTATTAAGGTAGAAGGATCAGGTAAATCTGGTCAGCTAGGGGCAGTTGTACATGCAATGTCCAGAGCACTTGCAAAGCTTAGTGAAGAAAACCAGATTGTATTAAGCAAAGAAGGTTTTCTAAAGAGAGATCCAAGAATGGTAGAAAGAAAGAAATACTACCTTAGAAAAGCACGTAAACGTCCTCAATATTCAAAGAGATAGAATTGCAATAAACATCCTGTTTTGTTAGAATCCAAACGATTAAAAGGAACCGCCTTATCAAAGGAGAGAAAAGATGTATTTTTTATTCTGCGGAATACCGTTAATTATAACGGTGTCGCTGATCGGTTATTTTATCAGCCCATTTTTTTCTGATTCTATTAAAAATAGAGGCTGGAAATTCTTAGTTGGAGTTCCCTGTGGTTGTACTGCACTTTGGTTACTGGCTGCCCTGATATTTGGTCTTGTGGTGGGTCTTGGGCAGATATTATGGCCAATCTGGGAGCCTTTCATTCAGATGTTTTTTGGAGGTTAATGGAGAGAAAATGGAGATTATATTAGGTGGTTGTTGTTTATTGGTGTTGGGTGTAGTGCTAGTAGTATTCATTCTGCTTTTAACGTCATTAAACCGGTCTACTATGGATCATAGTAGAACTGGGGAAGTTGATGAATGGCAGGATTGTGCTATCTGTAGTACTCCAGGTAGGAATCTTCCTAGAGCTCACACGGTGTTAGTGTGTGGCTTGAAGTGTAATGGGTGCGGCACAATAACTTATACTGGAAAGAATTCGGGTACCTCCTTTAGAAATTGGGGTATCGTTGCATTTCTGGTTGGTGGGAGTTGTCTTTGTCTTATACTCTTACTTGGGTTTGCTGCTTACCCAATTATGTTTTCCTTCTAGCAGGAAACATCCCTTGAAGAAAACAAGAAGCGTGTTCATTCATCGAACATGCTTCTTAAGGTTTATAGGGTTAGACCTTCTTTCAAGGAATTTCTTAAGTCATTAACTGCTTCAAATACCTCATTAATACGTTTTTCTATATCCTGTTGTTTTGATTTTGGGAGATCATAGATACTTACTTCATAAACATTTGAGATTCTTTCTAATACCCTTAGAGATGGTTTTGCCTTGTCTGTTTCATATGCAGATATTGATTTACCTGATAACCCCAGTCTTTTTCCAAAGCGGTCTTGAGATAAATCATATTGTTTTCTAATATTTTTTATCTGCTGACCCAAACTTTCCATTCTAATTAGAAAATAACACGTTGAGATTTGTATTGCAACAATATACATTGATACTAATGAGAAAGTATACAGTTTCAGAACTACCAATCACAGAAAAACCAAGGGAGAGGCTAACTAGATTGGGAGCGCATGCATTAAGTGATTCAGAGCTGTTAGCAATTGTATTGCGCGTTGGAGGCAAAACAGAAACGGTTCTAGCTCTTGCTAGAGATATACTTTCTCATTTTGATGATCTAAATGGTGTCTTTGATGCAAGTATTGAACAACTAACCCGGTTTAAGAATATCGGAACTACAAAGGCAATAACTCTAAAAGCTGTTTATGAACTATCTACTAGAATTAATTCTTCTACCCGGGATTTTATTTCACACTTAAAATCCCCAAAGGAAATTTATTCAATTGTTAGAAGGGATTTTCATAAGAAGAAGAAAGAATATCTTTGGGTGATTTCTGTTGATGTTAAACAAAGGTTTATTGCAAAGGATCTTGTATCTGTAGGCACCATAAAGGAAGCACTTGCTTGTCCAAGAGAAATATATAGGCATGCTTACCTTAGAGGAGCTGTAGCAATAATTCTTTCTCACAATCATCCTTCAGGAGATCCTATTCCCAGTGCTGAAGATATTGTTTTGACAGAAGATGTAGCTCAGGCAGGAAAGATACTGGGTATTCCCCTTATTGACCATGTTGTTGTGGGCGGTAAGGAGTATTCCAGTATGAAGGCAATGAATATGTTTAAAACAAAGATGTTTGATGGTGGAAAGGAGGTGAAAAAGTGATAAAGAAGACAAATAAGAATAGTATGCGTTGGATCTTTATGGTTTTAGGCATAGCTTTACTAGTTATTGGTGTAGCAGGAGTTTCCTATGCTGCCTTTTCAGACAAAGGAGAGGTTCAGGGGACAAGTGTTAGTGTAGGGAGTGCTGACATAAAGCTGTTTGATGATGTGGGGGGAGTAATAGAGGAGACAAACCTGGTTGATTCAAAAACAGGTCCTTCCTTTGAGAACATAACTCAGATTTGGACAGATGATTATCTTGTAAAACTATTTAACAACGCTAATGGTCAGGTGAACCTTTTTACAAATTCAGATTATGAAACAGTCAATGATCCAGATGATCTTAGAAATGACTTGTATGTAGAACCTATTGAATGGTTAGATTCTGATAATGATGGGTTTGTTTCAGAGGGTGAGGAGGGCCAATCCTATGGGAAGAAAAGCATTGTGAAGTGGAAGACAGAGGGGTTTGATCTAGGTCCTATGGATAGCGGTAATGTAAGGGCGTTTATAATGAGATTTTCAACAGATGAGAATGGTTTGTCCGATTCAAAGCAGGGAACAGAAATTACATTTGATTTTGTGTTTGACGCCATGGGGTTAGAGTAACAGCAACTACCCCCACTACGGTGGGGGTATCCGGTATAATATTTGTATGAATGTACAGTTATCTGGCGGAATAGGTGCAGTAGAACACATCGTACCCTTTGATGAGTTAGGTATGGAAGAGGACGATAAACCTTCTGAAGAGGAGGTAGATTATGCTATTAGAGAGGCTATGACTGTAGCCATAGCAAAGACAATGCGTATGGAGGAACCTCTATCTGACTATGATCTTAGTTTTGCTGCTGAAGGTTCTGATCCTGCCGACAAGACAGAACAATTAGGTAGTATTGCACGTAGTAGGACTGAGAATGCTTGTTTGCTATCTAGTAATCATGCATCCAATGCCATTAATGAGTCGTATCCATATTATTTTGATAGAAATTTTCTTTTAGTTACGAACTATCCCAGCAAATCTTATCCCAATGAGAACTATTCTTTTAAGGAAGGGGATTTTGAGGGTTCCCATTCTCTATTTGTACTGAGAGACACAAATGGGGGATGGTATGCCGGATCTCCAGCTAATTATGTCCCAGGAAAAGAAGTAGCTGAAAAAAGACTCACGGGGTATTATTCTGGATCTAGTCTTTCTGAAGTTTTAGAACAGGTTTCAAGTGATGAAGGCGGGTACTGGAATATTTCTGAAGAGGAAATAGAAGCTACTTATACAGCACCTACTGAGAGAGAATCACCTCAGGTAGGCGATTATCTTAAAACAAAGTACATCATAAAGGACCCTAAGAAAACTACCTATATGTATGACGGTGGTTTAGCAAAGCCTACCTTTGATATTAGTGAAACTATCCAATAATTATCTAATTTCCCGCTATGTGTTCGGACACACCTTAAATAATCTGATATCCTTTAAGTACTATGAATCTGCCTCATTTTCTATATAAATTTGTAAAATGGTGGTTTCTTGATGCCCCCAAACGTATCTTAGTCATTCTAAAAAGAATTTTGGTACTAATTAATAATGAAGCCTCCTTTGTTTTGAATCTTAAAATGCTCTTTGTTCCCCTGTTTGGGGATTACACCTGGGTGGGCAGGATGATGGGCTTTATATATAGAACTGTAAAGATCATTGTTGGTTTGTTAGTTTTGATTGTTGTTGCCATCTTTGGATTATTAATTACTGCCTTTTGGTATCTTGTTCCTGCTATTTGTATTTATTACATAAAGGTTTGGGCATTACCTTTATTTGGTTTTGTATTTGTATTTTGGTATTTAGCCTTTAGAGAGGTACCAGATAGAAGGGTATCTGAGGTTAGTGAAGATAGCTATGTTAGTTGTTTCCGTCCCGCCGTGAAGGGTTTTGTTAGAAGATTTGAAAAAAATGATGATAAAGCTATTCCAAGCCTTTTAAAGCATCCTGATATAGAAATACTTCTTAAAAGACTTGAATTGTCTGGTACTGATTTTGTTGCTGAGTTAACAAGGGGTGTGGGAAACCTTCAAGCTGGTATTATAGGTAAAACTGCTTTTGGAAACGCAAAGAAACACGACACTAGATATGTAGAGCTTGAACACTTATTCTTTGCAGTGCTTACGTGCCATTTAGAGTCTGAAAGATTTCTTGCCAAATATAAGTTGGATTCAAATGATTTAGATTCAGCTGTTCTTTGGATTGTAGATAGACGAGAAGAACTATCAAAACTATTCTTTTGGCAAGAAGATTATGATACTCCTATTATTGGAGGAGTAAACAGAGCAATGACAGGTAGGGTAACTCCTGCCTTAGATGCAATTTCCTCAGATCTTACTGATCTTGCTCAAAAGGGTTCATATAGGAAGATGACTGGGCATGTTGAAAAGACAGAGGAGGTTGAAACCATTTTAGGTAGCTCAAGTAAGATAAACGTACTTTTAATAGGACCTCCCGGTTGTGGTAAAACATCTATTGTTAAAAGAATAGCTCAAAATGTTATTAAGGGAACAGAGGACAGTGCATTAAAGTTTAAGCGTATTGTTGCAATTGATACCGGTTCCCTTATTGCTGGTGCAAAGTCTGCAGGGGATGTTTCTCAAAGAATAAAACTAATAATGGAAGAAGTAGAGGGTTCTAAGGGAATAATACTGTTCTTTGATGAGATACATAACCTTGTTCTTGCTAGTGGAGATGACGATTCTGCAGTATTTTCACTTTTGGAACCATATTTTTCTTCAGGAAAGTTTCAAATAGTTGGTGCTACCCAATTAGAAAACTATAGAAACCATATTGAGCCTAATGGATCTTTCTCAAGACTATTTAGAGTAGTTGAGGTTGGTGAAACCTCCCAGGAAGAGACTCTGGAGATATTAGAACGTGTAACATATGATCTTGAGAAAGAATATGGAGTTACAATATCCTTTCCAGCAATTAGAGCAACCATCAAACTTTCAAACAAACTCATACACGAGCGTGTATTTCCTGATAAAGCAATTGATATATTAAGCCGTACTGCCTTACAAGTTGCTCGTACCACAAAGTATGTGCTTGCTGAAGATGTAGCAAAGACAATTTCTTCTGTAACTCATATCCCTGTTACCTCCGTAAGTCAGGATGAGTCAGAAAAACTTCTTAATATTGAAAAGGAACTCCAGAAACGAGTTATTGGGCAAGATCATGCCATAAACAAGATAGGTAAGGCTATGAAGAGAGGTAGGGTGGGTATTAGAAGTGAAGGGAAACCTATCGCAAGTTTCTTGTTTGTAGGAACAACAGGTGTAGGAAAGACAGAACTCGCCAAAACCGTCGCTGAATTCATCTTCG
>CAZTXE010000050.1:0-5833 GCA_964617305.1 uncultured Candidatus Saccharibacteria bacterium
AAGAGAAAGTGTATCTTCCAAACTGGTGCGGCCTCATTTTATTTTTGGTCTCTGGTGTGGTGTTTCTGCTGGGTCTCATATTTGGGCAGGGCACCGCATTACCGCTGTGTGTATTTTTTGGCACAACATTTGGGGTAATGGGCATGGTAAACCCAGTATACAAGAGGAGATCCTGTGGGGGTTATGTGTCACCCACCCCAATGACCCTAACCCTTTGGGTAGGGGCTGTTGCTGCTTTTATTTCGGCGTGGTGGTTGATATCAGTGTAGAGAAATTGGTAGGTATAAATTTACAATCTCGATCACATCCCGTGATTGAGATTGACCCTTTAGCTGTTTGTTTATATTTCTTCTTTTGTTAATAGACCTTCAAGGGCCCCTATTTTAGTAATAACGCTCCCTGCATTTCTACTTCCCCATCTTAGAGCTTCTTGTGCTGACTTTTTGTGATGAATAGCAGATAAGAATCCTGCTGCAAATGAATCTCCTGCTCCTGTAGCATCTACCTTTTTACCAAAGTCATGTATTTCTTCCTTGTATATATTCTGTCCATCAAAGCAACTAGATCCGTTTGTGCCATCTGTAATGACGGATAGTTTGATACCCATGTTTGTAAGTTCTTTGTGGAGTTTATCTGTTTCTAAATCTTTTCCTATGATCTTTCTGGCTTCCTCTTTGTTTACAAACAATATATCAAGTCTTTCAAAGACCTTTTTGATTTCTTCAAGTCCTATCTTCATCATGGTTGATCCTGGGTTCATGGCAAAGATAGTTTCAGTGCTTTCTTTTAGTAGTTCCAATAATTCTTTCTGGAAATCTTCAAATCCTTCCCCTAATGATGTGTAGTAGACAATTGCTGGTTTTCCAAAATTACCAAGCTTATATGTTTTGGGTTCATGATGAGAAAAGATGGTTCTTTCGCCTTTGAATACAACGATGGGGTGGGTGTTTGTAATTGAATCTTTGTTCTTAGTACAGAATTCTGTGCTTACACCATTTTCTTTTAAAGCATTTATCGCAAGATCTGCATTGTTATCATCCCCGAGCTCTGTATATACCTTTGTTTTTAGTCCAAGTTTAGATGTCCCACTAGCTACATTGATGGAGTTACCTCCAACAGAGATTCTAAATTCCTCTACGGGAATCTTTTCTCCGTACTTGAAACTTATTTCACAGTTTTCGTGATTTACATCACAATGTACTGTTGCATCATCCACCTTCATAAACATGTCTATTGATGTATCTCCAATTGTAAGTAAATCGTATTTCATCTTGTTTCCTGTAAGAAGTTTCTAACCTCTATCTCTATATGATGCGCGCTTAATCCAAATTTTTCTAGTAGTTCAGAATACTTGCCTGACTCACCAAAGTTGTCATCAATTCCAAGTAATTTCATGGGTACTGGAGCTTTTTGTGCAAGCAATTCGGCGACTGCACTACCTAGACCCCCAGCTTTTTGATGTTCTTCTACAGTTACAACACGTCCTGTCTTTTTTGCAGCCTTTATAATTGTTTCTTCATCCAGTGGTTTGATTGAAGAAACATTTATTACTTCACAAGTTATGTTTCTGTTATCCTTTAGTTCTTTTGCCGCAAGAAGTGCTTCATAAAGAATAGGTCCGGTTCCAATAATTGTTATGTCGCCACCTTCCATTAGGGTTGTTGCTTTTCCTATTTCAAACTTGGTTTTATCTGTTGTAAATACAGGCGTCTTATCCCTAGCTAGTCTGATGTATACAGGCCCTTTGTGTTTTGCAGCTGTTATTGTTGCCTTCTTTGCCTCTATATAATCACAGGGGCTAAGTACTATTAGGTTGGGAAGTACCCTTGTGATTGCAATATCTTCAAGAGCTTGATGTGTCGCACCATCAGGTCCAACAGATAAGCCTGCATGTGCTCCAATTATCTTTACATTAGCTTTTGAATAGCAGATAGATACTCTAACCTGATCCCAATTTCTTCCTGGATTAAATGTGGCATAACTTGCAATAAATGGGGTTTTTCCACTAAGTGCCATTCCAGCTGCAATCCCTGCCATATTCTGTTCAGCAACACCTACTTCTATGAATTTTTCTGGAAATCTTTCTTTAAACGTTTGGCTTCGTGTGGATTCTGTTAAGTCTCCTGTTAGGACTACAACATTGCTATCTTTTTCAGCGGCTTCGGTGGCACCATCCCCATATCCATCCCTAGTTGGTATTTGATCCAATTTAGTAGTGAAAACATCTTTGTGTAAGTTAGCTTCTTTATTTAACATGGGCAGTGTTACCAGTATTTTTAGTCACAAAAGTCTGTTGTGCGTTGTGTCTCAAAATCTATTTCCATATCAGTTTTATCAATTGCAACGATATCAACACCAATTGTTAGGTCTGGCTCTGTAACACATGTTTCTCCGGGTATTGTGATCTTTGTAGAAACTAGAAGAGATTCTTCTTCCTTATTTATATATATCTTTCTAATCTTTGCGCTATAGCCTGTGTTCTCAAATGGTTTTGTGGAAACACCAATAAGCATTTCTTTCTCAAAATCTATCTTTTCACTAAATGCCAATTGATTGGTTTTATCGATGTTTGCTAGGAATTCAATAAGTTCTTCCTCTGTTTTAATTATTAATCTTTGCTTTTCAATATCTTCATTTCCTGTGGTTACTATTCCAGGGAAATCATCTATCCTTCTTAGTTCCAAAGTGTTGTTTGGTTTGAAAATATTAAGATCTACTTCACCTTGAAGTAATAAGTAGCCTGCTCCAAAGATGAGGCCTAAAATAATGATTAGTGGCAAGGCGCTTATACCTGCCATTCTATTTTCTTGTCTTGTTTGTTTACTCATGTTCGCCTCTTATCTGGCCTTCTAGTGTCCTAAGTTGGTGCAAAGCTTCTTTAGCTTGCTTTTTGTTAGGAGGCTTTCCGTGCCATTCAAATTTGTACTCCATAAATTCTACACCTTTTCCAGGAATAGTATGAGCAATTATAGCAGTTGGTCGTTCCATAATTGCCTTTGCGTGATTGCACGCATTAATTATTTCTTCAATGTTGTGTCCATCAATCTCAATAACGTGCCAATTGAAGGCCTCGAGCTTTTCACGAAGGGGTTCTAGTGGCATTACATCTTCTGTATATCCATCAATTTGGATATTGTTTCTATCAATGATCCAAACAAGATTATTGACTCTATTATTTCCTGCAAACATTGCAGCTTCCCATATTTGTCCTTCTTGTAATTCCCCATCACTACCAAGACAAAATGTTTGATAAGTCTTTCCATCCATCTTTGCAGTAAGAGCCATACCTATTGCTTGAGATAGACCCTGTCCAAGGGGACCACTGCTGTTATCTATTCCAGAAAGAGCTAAATTGTGAGGATGGCCTTGCAAATCACTTCCCAACTTACGCAGGGTTTTGAGATCCTCAAGGGGAAAATACCCACGATGAGCAAGGGTAGCGTAATGTATTGGGCATATGTGTCCGTTTGATAGAACAAGTCTGTCTCTATCAGGATCTGAAGGGTTTTTGGGATCTACATTAAGGATTTGAAAGTAAAGGGATGCGAATATATCAGCCATTCCTAAGGGTCCTGCTGAGTGTCCGGAGCCTGCAGCAAGTAGCATTTCAATAACTGATTCGCGTAGTTTTACAGCTATTTCTTCAATCTCAGCAATATCTTTTTCATGTGCATGTTCGTGATCTTGGGGCATTAAACAAAGTATAGCAAAAAGCCCATTTGACGGTGATAGTAAAAACCCTGTAATGTGAATATAAGGGGAACAGAGAGGTAAGTTTTTTTATCAGAGGAAGTGTATAGGGAGAAGGAGGCGCCAGGAAAGTAAACTTTTGATATCAGGTACCTACTATCAAAGTAAGTGAACCATACGAGGATACAAGATGAAAAAAAATAAAAGCTTAGTTCGCTTTTTGGTATGGTTGTTGTTGACGCTGTCAGCCCTTGCAATGGCGATGGTGTCTGGTTTGCAGATCCCAGCTGGCTCTGCAGTTGTTACCACGGTTTTCGGCCCAAGCAACAGGCATAGGCCTTCTGGTCGTCAATCTAGTGGTGTTGTCAACCCTTTCTCAAGTCGCTCAAATCGCTCCGGCGCCGGCAACAGTGATGTAGTTCTGAATTCCTCTTCTCGCACGATGGCCGTTGTACCAGTTTCTTAGGAATTCGGATGTGCCCTCGCTTAGGTGTTCATAAAGGTGAGGGCTTAAGCTGGAGTCACTTATTACTTTTGTAGTGAAGGGAGGCAAGCCATGTTGTGCACCCCGCGTGATGTTATGCGTTATTTTGTTTGGGTCAAGCTCTTGGGGGTTAAAACACAGCATTTGTGCCCACTGATTTTACAGAATTAATCGGTTTAGTCTGATGCAGATAGGACTGAACCTAATCACTATGGGGAATGGGGGATGCATTCACTAAATCTGTAGGGGGGCAGGGGTTTAAAGCAAGACAAAGGTGGTTCCGGGCTGATCTTCATGGTAAACAGCTTGGGCCACCTTTTTTTGTGTTATATTAATTCCTGAAATACCCAACAAATCCTATTTTTCAGTGTTGCTATGAAAGGAGAAAGCCATGCCCGGTCCAGACCCCGATAAATTTGAAGACGAAGAAGATGGTAAGGAAGAAGATGGTAAGGAAGAAGACACACCCATTGAGGTAAAGAAAGATAAAACCCGAAGTGGTAGTTCCTCTACCCCTACGCATCCCCAACATCCTCCCAACCCAATGGCAGGACCTGGTGGATTTTAGTTGTCAGGCTGGTGCTACCCATTTTAAGCCCTTGGTCATTATGTGATCTCTGGGCTTAAAGTTTTATTTATTACTTTTTTAGAGATTCAATGTAATCCACTGCTTCTTTAGGTGTTTCCACTATCTTTACTAGTTCTACCTCACCTGATCTCATTAACATGTGTGTTTTAAATTCCTCTATGATGTGATTCCAATATTTGCCCATTAGTATTATTGGTTTGTGATGTCCTTCATGAATTCTTGAGCTTGCCCAAGTCATTCCAAATTCGCTGATTGTCCCTGTACCTCCTTTGAATACTATGTGCACATCTGAGTTTTGAAGCATTACCTTTGTTCTGTCGAAATAATCCATTGTTATAACTTCTTCATCAAATGTGTTTTCTGGATCTCTACCTTCATAGTTTTTGTGTTTGTGTGTTGGATAATAGGTTACTGCAAGAACCTTTCCCCTGCTGTCTTGTGCACCAAGTGTTGCAGCCCTCATCACACCTGGTCCACCTCCATTTACTATTTCATAGTCTTTCTTTGCAAGTAACTTTGCGGTTTCATAAGCTAGATCATATGCTTCGTCACCTTCTACCCATGCGGCGCCTCCTAAGAAGGCAATCTTTTTTATTGGCTTATCTTGGGTATGTGTTTCTTCCTCTGCTTCTTCTGCTTTTTCCACAAAATGTTCAAAGCTGTCTTGTGGCTTTTGAAATATTTGAGATCCTATTGCGATATCTTCTACACCAGCTTCAATTACCCTTACTAAGGTTTCCTCATCTATACCACCATCTACCTGTATCTTCTTTGTTGGGGCAGATTGCTTAAATATTATTATCTTATCTATTACGTCTTCTCTGAAGTCACTTCCTTGTTTTCCAGGTACAACAGTTAGAAATTGTATGAAATCAACTCTTTCCATATAAGGTGCTAGTTCTTCTAGGTTTGTTTCTGGGTTGATGGATATTCCTGTTTCATAACCTAGTGTTTTTGCTTTATCTATGAATGTACCTATGTTTTGTGCTTCTACATGTGCTGAAACCTTCTTTACCTTTTTAAGTTTGGTTGTTAGAAATTCTGTTGGGTTTTCTACCATAAGGTGAAGT
>CAZTXE010000051.1:0-5769 GCA_964617305.1 uncultured Candidatus Saccharibacteria bacterium
CACCAATGCTAAATGGTTCAATCATATCTGTATATGAATTTAGAGCCTTAAGAGTTTCTTTATGAATCATTTGGTATTTACTAAAATCACCTTTAACTGTAATTATCTGAGGACAAATCTTTTTTGCTTTAAACACAGGCATTGCAGTTTTAACCCCTAGCTTCTTAGCCTCTCTACTTGCAGCACATATAACACCACGAGATAGGGAACTACCTGTTACTCCAATAGGTTTACCCCGCAGACCTGGGTGATATTGTTGTTCAACTGAAGCAAAGAAGGAATCAAAATCTATGTGAAAGATAATCTTGTTAAAATCAAGAGAGGGCATACCTCAAATATACCCGAAGATATACCGAAGGGTCAATATCGACATCTTTACATAGATATTTTGTAATGCTATTCTGCTGAGACTAACAACAAGCGTATTTTGCTTGATTATTTCAAGAGGAGAAAGCGAATATGGTTATGGCGAATGTCTCAGCTGCCCAAGCTACCCCAGAAATTTCAGATATCCCTGTTTTGTGCGGTGGCGCCGAAATAGACACCTTGTCCGGTAAGGAATATTGTTCCACCAGTGTTGGCGTAGGGGATCCCGTGCCTGTTGGTGGTCGTACAAGGAAAGTGACGAAGATAAATACCGAAGGGGGTCGTATAGTCTCCGTGGAGGTGGCTTAAAATCTTTCCGTATAAATTAAACGCTAATCGCACAGGTGCAACATTGGTCTGTGCGATTTTTGTTTTGTATTCTTATTGACACCCTTTTATATCTGATATACATTTTTAACATAAGCTAAATAATGATGAACGTCTTTGGCAAGCGGGAGTTATTAAGTTTTATAAGTAAGTAGCCTCCTTTGGAGGAAGTAGGGTGGAACCGCGCAGGTATATTTACCTTCGTCCCTAACTAGTATTAGTTTAGGTAGACGGAGGTTTTTTCATGTCTAAAGATGTAACAATGCAGAAAATAGTAAGTCTCTGTAAACGCAGAGGTTTTGTATTTCAGTCCTCGGAAATTTATGGGGGTTTTGAGGCTACCTATGATTTCGGTCCACTGGGTGTTGAAATGCTTCGGAATATTAAGAATTTATGGTGGAAGGAATTTGTTCACAAAAGGCCTGATGTTGTAGGTCTTGATGGTGCAATAATTTCTCACCCTCGTGTGTGGGAAGCTAGTGGTCACACCGAATCATTTGCTGATGCAATGGTAGAGGATTTAGAAACACACAAAAGATATAGAGCTGATCATATAATAGGGGATTATTTCCTGGAAAAAGAAGATAAAGAGTTTAATGCTGATGGTATGGAACTTGAAGAACTGGATAAGGTGATTTCTGAAAACAATATCTTAAGTCCAGATGGAAACAAGCTATCTAAGGCAAAACACTTTAACCAGCTTGTTGAGGTGGAAATTGGTACTACAGAATCATCAAAAGAAACAGCTTATCTTAGAGGTGAAACCTGCCAACCCATGTTTTACAACTTTGATCTTGTAAAAGATTCAATGAGATTAAAAGTACCATTTGGTATAGCACAAATTGGTAAAGCCTTTAGAAATGAAATAAAGGTAGGTCCTTTCTTTTTCAGAACTCGTGAGTTTGAACAAATGGAACTTGAAATGTATGTGCATCCCGATGATGCCAAAGATAGACTCAAGGAATTTAAGGAAATGTCTTTGGACTTTCTTGAAAGTATTGGGCTAAAAAAGAGTGATGTTCGCATGCGAGATCAGGAATTCAAAGAAAGAGCCCACTACAACAAGGTTGCAACAGATGCTGAATACAAGTTCCCAGGAGGTTGGAGAGAATTTCAGGGTATTCACTACAGAAGTGATTGGGATCTTTCAAGACATGGTGAATTCTCAGGAAGTAACTTTACATACAAAGATGAAGAAAGAAATGAAGAATATATTCCTCATGTTGTTGAATACTCAATTGGTGCTTCCAGACTTATGTTAGTTCTCCTTCTTGATGCATACAAGGAAGATGGCGATAGGGTAGTACTAAAGCTTCACAAAGATGTTGCTCCTTACAGAGCCGCTGTATTTCCACTTGTAAAAAACAAAGAGAATATCACAGACAAAGCAAAAGAGGTTTATCAAACACTTATTGACCAAGGTCTAAACATTGCTTGGGATTCTAGAGGTAACATTGGTAAGAGATATCTAAGTCAGGATGAAATAGGTACTCCATACTGTATTACTATTGATTACGATACATTGGAAGATAACACAGTAACTGTAAGAGATAGAGATACAACAAAACAAGATAGAGTAAAGATTGAAGACCTAGCTGGATTCATATGCTAGGCCCTCGGTTTAATATAGAATCTTTTCCGTATTTTCACCTTTCTGTTTAGGGTAGGTCGGAATAACTCAGTCTCTTTGTTAGTGATTTGCGTTGTTCTACTTTGTGCTCGTGGAGTAATCGTGCCCTCTTTTCGATGATCACAAATGCAGTGATGAGTGTAGCCATGGTTAGATAGCTCGCAATTAACCCAATCAAACCAAGTATGGTCTTTATGGTGAAGGAGTCTCCTGTATAAACTTTTCCTGTGGTAAAACCTGCGGCAATTATACAGAGCGTAATTACCAAAGTGATGATTCCCTTACCTCTTTTGGAATTCCTAAATTGGGTAAGTGCTGATTTAGTACCTTTCCAAATACGTTTTTTTGCCATTTTCGGTCTCCTCCTAGTAGTTTTTTATGTGTCGAATATTTCTTTCTTTTAAGCAATATACCTTAATTGTTTTGAAATGTGAAAGCCTTAGAAATTTTATTTAAACATGAAAAGACCCCCACGTTATTTCTGTGTGCGAGGGGGTCTTTCGAATTGTTTTAGGGAACATTTGAAAAAAATTCAATTCCCCAAATGGTGATCAATTCTAATATGAATATGATAGCGAGAGTCAACCATTTCATAATGGTTGCAATTATAATGGATACAGCAGTTGCTAGCGTCATTTTTATTTCCTCCTGGAAATGTGTTAAGTGATCTACCAAAGGATCTGGGCAGATCATTGTTCGAATAAGCACATTATACTATAGGGCTTATAGTACGTCAATGTTGGTTTTTTGTTATTCCCTTTAGTTGTAGGATATTCGGGTTTTCTTTGTCTTGACGAAGGTGTGAAAATGGCTCATTATGGATGTATTACGGTACGAAATGGTGAATCTCGTACTTTAAGGAGCAACCATGGGAAAATTCTTAGGCCAATACAATCCAAGTATTACCGAGGGTTCACGAATTGCTCTGCCTAAGAAGATAAGAAAGCACATTCGTGGAAGAGAGGTAGTTTTATCTAAAGGCTTTGACAAGTGTATCTTTGTCTACGATAAAAACGATTGGATGGATGCTGCCCGAAGGAAGGTGGAAACTCCTAGAGGAGAAGTAAGTACAGAAGAATTAGAGAGATATTTGTATACGTCGGCAACAGAAGCATCTGTTGACTCACAGGGAAGAATAGTTCTTCCATCAGATCTTATTGAATTTGCCGAGTTGTCTTCCAAGACAGCAGTACTTGGAGTGGGGGATCATGTTGAGCTTTGGGATTTAGATAATTGGAATGCTTACCTTAAGAGAGTATCTAACAAGCTGATTGCCTCAAAGGAATAAGAACATGGAATACCATGTACCAGTACTGGCAAAAGAAGCTTTGGAAGGATTAAGAGTTACTAAGGGCAATAAGTACATTGACTGTACCTTAGGTGATGGAGGACACGCTATTGAGATTTTACGTGCTGGGGGAAAGGTTTTGGGTGTTGACTACAACCAAGAATCTTTGGACAGAGCCTCCGAGCGGATTAGAAATGCAGGTTTAGAAGAAAACTTTATTGGAGTTTTAGGAAACTTCAAGGACATTGACAAATTAGCAGAAGAAAATGACTTCTCTTTAGTTAATGGTATTTTGTATGACTTGGGATATAGTTCGACTCAACTTGAGGATAGCACTGGTCTTAGCTTTCAGCGGGACCAAGTACTTGATATGCGCCTTGATAAGAACATGGGTGTTACTGCCGCAGATTTAATTAATTCCCTACCAGAAGCACACCTTATAAAACTATTTAAAGAATATGGTGAAGAGAAATATGCAAAGAGATTTGCACATTCTATCGTAGAAGGTCGTAATTTGAAGAAGATAGAAACAACAAAGGATTTAGTAGACATCATTGTTGGTTCATCTCCTCCAGGTTACGAAACTGGAAAGCTTCATCCTGCAACTAAGGTCTTTCAGGCTCTTAGAATTGCAGTTAATGATGAATTTGAAAACCTTAAAGTTTCACTGCCTAGGGCAGCACGCCTATTACTGCCTGGCGGGCGAATGTGTGTAATATCATTTCATTCGCTCGAGGACCGGATTGTTAAACAATTCGGCGCAGGCGTGCTGTCTGCTGAGGGTTCTGATGTTACCGAGGTAGCATTTATGAAACCTGGTGAAGAAGAGGTTAGGGGAAATCCTAGATCCAGGAGTGCAAAATTGAGAATTATTGAAAAAAATGAAACTGCCTAAAATAAATGTTAAAAAAGAAAATATTTGTTCCTTTGCCTCTAAACTATCCTTCGTACTATTTGTTGTAAGTATCCTAACTCAGGTCTTTATAACAAATAAATATGCAGTGAAGGGCTCTGAGATGGTATTTCTGCAAGAACAAAAAGATTCTATTGAAGCCCACATTTCCTCCTTGGAACTTGAGGCTTCCCAATTAGCTTCCCTTAGTTTACTTGAGAGCAGAGCAGATGAATTAGGTTTTATAAAATACGATGCCCCTCTTACTGTTATCAGTTCCGCTAAACTTGCTGCTGTGCGATAATTGTTTTAATGTCTTTGCGAAAACGTAAAAAAGTATTTGATGACCTCAGAATCACTGTATTGATCATGGGTCAGTCCTTTGTCGCTTTTATCTTTATAGCTCGTCTTTTCCAAATCCAGGTCCTTAATCACAAAAAATATAGTGCTATGGCACAGGAACAATATTGGACCCTTCAAGAAATGCCCGCAAAAAGAGGAGATGTAGTCAGTAGTGATGGTTTTCCGTTAGCTACTACGCAGCCTGCATTCCTATTGTATGGGGAACCAAATAATGTGGAGGATCCTTTGCAGTTAGCACATGACCTAGCAACCGTAGTAATAAGATATAAAAAAGACTTTTATGAAGATACTGCTCAAGAAGAGGCTTTACTGGAAAGTTATAAGAATAGGTATTACGAGGTATTGGGATTGGATTTAAAATGGGCTGCCCTTGAGCATTACCTTCCTTTGGAAGCAAAGGAAGAAATACTAGCTCTAAATTCTGTGGGAGTAGGTTTTGAAGAGGAACCCAGAAGATTTTATCCTGAAGGTACACTGGCCTCTCATATATTAGGGTTTGTCGCAAAGAATGAAAAAGGAGAAGAACAGGGGTATTTTGGCATTGAAGGTAGCTTAGATGGCGATTTAAAGGGGAAACCAGGCCGTGTAATTGAGGAACGTGACGCAACCGGGGCTCCCATACTTGTGGGTGGCTATACAAAGGTTAATTCTATAGATGGCCGTAAGGTAGTTCTAACAATTAATAGAGCACTACAGTATCTTGTAGAAAAGAAATTAGAAGAAGGTGTTAAGCGTTATGGTGCTGCTTCAGGCAGTGTTATTGTTATGGATCCTTTTTCAGGCGATATTCTGGCAATGGCCAATTATCCTACTTATCACCCCGCTCGGTTTAATGAAGATATATATAACGACCTTTCATTAACTGAAACAGAAATTACTGAGGAGGAAGAAGAAATAGAGGAA
>CAZTXE010000052.1:0-5747 GCA_964617305.1 uncultured Candidatus Saccharibacteria bacterium
TTTTCATCAAACTTCCAATGTGCAATAGGTCCTGGTGCCCAGTTATAAAGGTTTTGGATATCTGTGGGGGATAATACTTTGTCATAAATACGGACATCATCTATTGTTCCATCCCAGTACTCGCCCCAGGGGGTATTGTAGCCAATGTATAGATCATTACTGTTGGTTCCCAGGCTAAGAGCTCCTGTACCGGCTAGGGTATCTTCAAGAACACCATTTTTATAAAATCTAATGTATTCACCATCATAGGTTACCGTAATATGTGTCCAGGTTAGGGTAGACATGGTGACACTGGTAGTCCAGTTGAAGCTTTTAGGTCCATCTAGAACCAACCCTAATGTACCGTCGTTTGAATAGATATAGAGATCTCCTTGTGTACCTCCACCGCCATCACCGAACTTTGATATAAATGTATCCCAACCACTGAGAGTATCTGCATATGCCCACAAGGATACTGAGATAGTGTCGGAAATATCTAGGGAGTTAGCATCTGCTATTTGCACATAGTCACTATTTCCATCAAGAGACACTCCGCTACCGAATTTACCATTACCAGATGCCGTCGTTCCATTCCAAGCACCATCGTTACTGTTACCGCTCGAATCACAGTTATCATTTGAGGCTCCTGTACATGAGTCAGCAGCAGTCTCGTCCATTTTCCAATATCCAACAAGACCATCGCTAAGAAATACTTTTTCATCTGGTCCATAACTTGCTGATGCGCCATGTATTGAGGGAGAAGCAGCATTGAAGTCTGCCAGTACTTCATCTTGGGATAGGGCATAGCTGTATATTTTAAACTCATCCATCCGTCCTGATATATAACTTCCTTGATTGTAAGATCCTATGAAAAGGGGATCTGTGTTTGCAAAGCTACCATATCCGGATATATCCCATTCGTTTGCATTTAAAACACCGTCAATATATAGGTAAGCTTTATCATCTGTATTATCTATCACCCATGCCAGATGATGCCAATTACCATCAAATGCCCCTGAGGCATCGTAATTGTAGGCATGATTTGAACCATCGGATAGGTTACATCTTAGGTTTGCTGTTACGTTTTGGTAATAACAGGTATAGCCATTATCAGAAGTGTCTCTCTTATCCCAAAGACCTCCATAGCTGTCTGTTATTGTGTCACCATTTTGCTTAAACCAGGTGGAGATAGTAAAGTCATCGCTAGCTCCGAAATCAAGTTCATCTGTATCTGCAATTTGTACTTCATCGTTACCATCAAACTCCAAACATTTACCACTTACACACATGTCCTCTTGCATCCAAGTGGCTCCAGTGATTGTTCCGTTGTTTACGTTAGAGGAGTGATCGTATGAGGTTGTTCCATATCCTTCATCAAACTGCCAGTATCCTTCAGGTTCTTTTGTTACATAATCAAGAGTGACATCGGAAACATTAGCACTAACGTCAGTGTCAGATGATGCCAAAATAGCACGATATTGCATAAATCTGTTGCCTGTAGCACTCGTTATTGTGCTACCTGTATTTGTACTCAAATATCCTGTTGAAGAATTAAGATCATCCAACCATATGGTTCTACCCTCATGGCCATTAGTAACTCTAAGAGTTAAATTAGTAACAGCATCAATGTGAGTAGACAAAGGACTACTTAAATCAAAATATTCTTTTTGCCATTTAAACACAGTGGCGTTAGCCGTGTAACCAGAAGAGGGGAATGTAGACGTTGTATCCCAACCACCAATAACACTAACCTCACCAGATACCTTATTCACCGAAGATACTACTCCTTGTGCTATATATTCTGTAGCATCAACAGTTTCACGAACAATAATCTTATCACCAGAGTAGACATGTTCTGCTTTATCTGCAGCACCATAGGCTGTTTCATCAACAACAAAGTATTTATCAGAGGAATCAGCAATCAGGTCCCCACTACCAAGGCTTGCAGCAAAATCTATTGTGATTGGGTGAGTTCTTCTACCAACCTCGTAGGCTTGTCTTATCTCGTCAGTAGTACGTACTGTATCTGATACACGTACCTCATCGATACGTCCATCGAAGTGATATGCAAAACCTGACCAACCACTTCCGCCATCTCCTATTTGCAAGACTCCTCCGTCAAGATCGGTTGTTGCGCAGGCGACTGTGGCACCATGGACTCCATTTACATAGAACATACAATCACCAGCGTTGTTAACTACAGCAACATGTTTCCATGTACCTTCTTCTGCTATAGCTATGTTGCTATCTATCCAAGTACCGTCATAGAAGTTGAGGGCATTTCCTGCGGTATTATCTAAAGCTAGGATCCAACCAGAAGTACCTCCTGAATAGGTTCCAACAATTGCTTTCCAATCATCACTTATGTCATCGGGATTTATCCAGGCTTCTATGGTGAAATTTTGGCTTAAAGTGAATTCAGCACTGTCTGGGACCTCAATGTAATCTGAATCTGCAATGAAATCTCTAGCAAATCCTGTTTTACCGATGACACCTGGTGTAGGAGAGCCATTTTCATCTCCGTGATGGCCATTTCCACTAGCATCACAAACATCATCACTCCCTGCGTTACAAGCATCATCTGTACCCTCATCCATAT
This sequence comes from uncultured Candidatus Saccharibacteria bacterium, assembly GCA_964617305.1. Lineage (GTDB taxonomy): Bacteria > Patescibacteriota > WWE3 > UBA101185 > UBA10185 > CAZTXE01. The sequence goes on from CAZTXE010000052.1 coordinate 2,579, forward strand.
GCCAAAGACCTACGGTGTTTGCATCTGGTTGATAGTTAGCATATGCTGATTCACCAACAGTTGTCTCAAGGTATGTACCTGGTCTATCTGCAGCTATATAAAAGGGGAGTGTTGTATCTCCAGACAGATCATCTGAGGAAATAGTTTTATTGATGTAGTGGTCTCTGCCAGATCGATAAGCTTCTGCTATTTCTTCTGCAGTACGTATGACGTTGGAGACACGAATTTCGTCAATTTCACCATCGAAAAAGTCTGTCATATCCTCGCTGGCATCATCTTCGGCACCTATGGTTGCATCTAGCGCATTTGCCAAACTCCCAGATCTTGTTGATATACTTCCGGAACCGTTTGCCACTCCATTTAGATAGTGTGTGGCGTTTCCACTTCTGTCTGCAACTAAAGCAATATGTTGCCAGCTATCTGTAGGTACTGCTGCAGTGGAATCTATTGTAGTGGCACCTCCTCCGTCATCTATTACTAATCTGGTTTCATTGGTACTCAGTATAAGTAAAGCGTAGCCTGCATAGCCCCCACCATCGTAATTGTCCCTTTTGTCAAAAACAGTTTGGATGTCGGCACTTCCTGAGTGTTTTACCCACGCTTCAATTGTGAAGTCGCTTGTTCCAATGTCCAAGCTATTACTATCGCTGATACTGACATAATCATCACTTCCATTAAATTCCCTGGCTTTACCGGATATACCGTCTGCCACTGCAGTGGCTACATTGGTACCAACAAACTCCCCATCGTTGTTATTTGCTGTGGCATCAAAGATATCATCACCATCGTTATCTCCATTTGTCTCATCAAGGTGCCAAAGTGCGACAGTATCGCCGTCTACTTGTGGAGTACCATTAGTAATTTTGAGTGCCCCTGATCCTTCATAGTAGGTGGTGGTATCATCTGTATCTGTCGTTGGAGCGTTAGTTGCGAGGCTATCCCATGCCCAGTTTGTGGCATCAGAGTCTAAGGATAGAATTTGAGTTTCATTAGTACTTGGTTTCCAATCTTCCCATGTACCATCATTAGGATCAGATGATCTACCTGTTCTTGTTTGAAATTCAATGTTACTAGAGTTGTAGTTGGCAAGGATTTCTGTTTCGGTTAAGGCGCGAGAGTAAACACGGGTGGTGTCCATAGTACCTTTGAAATAGTCCGTAGAACCTCTTTGTCCGATATACGCATTTGCTGTTGAGGTAGCAGGATTAATATGGGTTCCACTAGTCAAGGTGACATCCTTACCATTTTTGTATACCTTGGTCGTGGCACCATCCCTAACAGCAGCAACGTGGTACCATTTGCCTGGTTGAATCTCAAAAGCTGCCGAATTTGTTTGTTGATAAGCGCCACTTTGGCTCGTTATAAAGACAACGCTTCCACCTCCGGTATTGCCATTAATCCTAAAAGTGTACCCCTCCGTGTTGATAGTACCTCTATTTAAGATCATATAATTGGCACTTCCTGATATTGCATCATCAATTCTTATCCAGGATTCAATAGAAAAGTCAGAAGAGGTGAAGTTCAGGGTCGAGTCATTACCAATGTCTATATAGTCAGGGGATCCTCCACTGTCCCCATCAAACATTAATCCACCTGCCCCCCATTTCTTATTAGCGGAAGTCCAACCTGTACCTGCTGCTGCGTCTTGAGAGCCAGTAGAGCCGAAATTTGTAAGAGTTCCATCAAGAGCAGCAGTACCCTCTGCATTATCTGCAGTGGTACCACTTGTTTCATTGAATTTCCAGTGTGCAACTAGATCTGTTGAGGAGTATAGTGTTTCACCATCAGTAGTATTAACACCATTCTCAGACCAGGAGATATCAGTCCAAGATTCAACAGCAGCACCCATATCAATAACATCAGATGTATAGGTAGAGTAGGGGCGTCGTGATGCTGAAGCTTTAATTTCTTCTGGAGTACGGGCGATGTTACTGATACGAACCTCATCTGCAGCACCATTCATGCCCCAGTTGAGGTTGCAGGCGCCATCGGTATTGGAGTAACACCCGATTCTGAATGGGTTAGCATCTATGCCTAAAGCATTGGTTCTGGTAGCTTCGGTGCTAAGGTTGCCGTCAATGTAGATTTTAGCGTTATTGGCACCTACAGTACTATCATAAGTTACTGCTAGATGGTGCCAATTGTTTAGGGAAATTGTTTGGGTGGTTGTAAGAGAAACAGTGTTAAGATTTTTTGCATAGAAGGTAATTGTTTCATCATCTTCTATGATGACAGAATAAAGGTTTTGTTTATCAACAAAATATTGGTTCTCGGTGCTGTCTTTGCTTGCAGTCACATAAACCCATCCTTCTATCGTTATAGCTGTGTTTATATCCAGGCTGGCACTATCCGCCATTTGAATGTAGTCGTTAGTACCGTCAAAAATTGTAGCATTGTCACCTAGTTTAGAGTTAGTAGTAAAAGTGGTACCGCTGAAAGTTCCATCATTACTATTACCACTACTATCACAAACATCTTCACCCCCAGAACATGAATTGTCCGTACCCTCATTCATGTGCCATAGTCCAACGGTATGTTCATCAGCTGGTAGTTCCTGGTATGTGGTGTGTATTGTTCTTTGGGAATAGGTGGAGCGTATTTCTTCGGTAGAACGAAAGGAGTCAGAAATGCGAACCTCATCTATTCTTCCTTGAAAGTATTCCTGGTCAACCGCGGAGTACCTACCAATATAAGTGTTGTTTGAGCCGGTGGGAATAGTGCCCGCCCAAGCGGTGTTGCGGGCTATTTCCTCCCCATTTAGATACATAGTGACTAAGTTGTTTGCTTCGTCAATACTAACGGCCACATGTTGCCATTGATTTAATGTTAAGACATCATCTGGGCTAAGAATGTCTCCTCCGATGTACAAATGTAGATCTCCGGCGTAGTTGTAAAAACTTAAGGTTTCTTTTGAGAAAATAGCATCGAAACCACCTGTGATAGTGGTAGGGTAAATCCAGGCTTCAATGGTCATCTCACCGCTAGTAATATCTTTGTCTCCGAAATCTACATAGTCACCGGTTCCATCAAAAGTGGTTGCGTATGCACCAAGTTTCGCAGAAGCGGTGTGGGTGACGTCATTGGTAAAGGCACCATCATAACCATTGGTGCTTGAATCGCAGATATCGTTGGTACCTCCAGCACAAGTGTTATCTGCGCCCTCGTTCAT
>CAZTXE010000053.1:0-5681 GCA_964617305.1 uncultured Candidatus Saccharibacteria bacterium
TATTCGCCAAAGGGTGCATAGCCTTGTTCTTCTAACTTATGGGCTAATTTCTTACCACCAGACTCAACAATGGTGCCTTCTTTCATAATAAAGACCTGGTCGGGTTCTATAAGGTTTAAAATCCTTGTGTAATGAGTGATTATAAGAAAGGTTGTACCCTTCTCCTTGTTTAAAAAATCTATAGCTTTGGTTATTATCTTTAAGGCATCAATATCTAAACCACTATCCACTTCATCTAGTATTGCAACCTTTGGTTCTAACAAGAGCATTTGAAGTACTTCCAACTTCTTCTTTTCTCCTCCAGAAAACCCCTCATTTAGGTATCTGCCAGAGAAAGACTCATCAAGGTCCAAAAATTCCATCTTCTCCTTCAATAGTTTTCTAAATTTGACTGGAGATAGGTTAGCAGAATGGTGCTTGTTATAAATCATTCTTAAAAAGCTAGAAACTGTAACACCAGTTATTTCACTTGGGTATTGGAAGGAAAGAAAAACACCACTTAAAGAACGTTCAAAGGAAGCCACAGATAAGAAATCATTATTATCATAGACAACACTACCTTTTTGCACAGTAAATTGAGGATTGCCCATCAAAACCTGAGCCAACGTACTTTTTCCGGAACCATTTGGTCCCATCAAGGCATGTATCTTTCCTGGGACTAACTCCAAACTTAAGCCCTTTAAGATCTTTTCATCTTCAACTGCCACATGCAGGTTATTTATTTTCATTTATTCTTCTGGAAATTCGAGTGTGTGCAAAACACATTCCTTATTACAATAAGGACAGTCTGCATTAACAAAATAATGTACTTCTTTACCATTACGATGACTGTCTAATAAACCACTGTTTTTCATTTCCTTCAAATGATAGGAAACAGTAGGTTGGGTTAAATTAACCTGTTTAACAATTTCTGTGACAGTAGCACCAGAATCTGTGTTGTTTAGAAAGTTGTAAATCACCATACGAGAAGGTACACTTACAGACTTAAAACACTGTGTGCACTTTATTTTTCTAATCTTTTTAGTTGTAGTTTTAGTGACTTCTCTAGCCATCGTATAGATCTTAATCAATATGTTCTTTTATGTCAAGAAAATTATTGCATGCCAGATAACGTGTGATATCTCCAAATACTCATAACATGATCAATATAACCAGTGTCATCTGTACCTCTATAAAGCCGTGCAGCTTTTCTCACATCCTCAGGAGACCAGGAAGCACAGCTTTTGAAAGTCTGGGAACCCAAAAGATTTGCTGCGGCATCCAATTGATCTGCCAAATTACAGTTATTTCCTTCTCTGCCACCAGAGAAATAAGGTTCAAATGCCATTTTCAAAAACATTTGCATAGGGCCAACAGCAATACCATCGGCACAGGGATCACAACCAGCTATTACCGCATTTTCAGCGCTCCATTTCTCCACTTGATCCCCCGATATATCTGTTGAAGTTTCAAGATCCAAAACAGCAAGCAGCACAGACCCAGGTACATTAAACTTGTTAGCAGCACCATTAACCAAGGCTAACAATTCATCAGACACAGGGAAAGGTAACTTATCCTCACTTCTCACATTACAACCTCCACTTTCATTTGCCCAAGAGGGTAACCCTCCAAGTTCGGTGCCCGGCAAACATTGAGGAGGCTCACCACACTCCCAATCTCCTCCCTTTACTTGGCCAGAAACATTGTATTTAAAGCCATTGCAATGGTAAGTTACCTCATTTAAACCTAATGGTGTCCTAGCAAATAGCGTAGGGGTCTGTGTTCTAACAAAGGCCCCCGCATAATTTCCTCCAGGACCTTCTGTATCATAACCATATTTACTATTGCTCAAATCAAACTTGTTTTTAGAAAATTCCATGTCTACATTAGCTAATTGTCTGGTTTTGTATTTAGGTGAAAAGGGTGACGCAAATCTATAATCAATCTTTTCTGCGAAGGTATCAGCAAGTTTGCCATAATCCTCAGCTTCACATCCACTCTTGCCACAATCTTGTTTCATTTTCTCTTCTAAAGGAGGGGGTGTTAGTTCAGCAATAAATTCCATAGGGCCTGCACGTTCTAGCTTTATGGAAAGTAAAGAAGTGCTTCTTCCTTCTATCTTTTCAGGGTCATCAAAATATCTTTCGTCATAAATCTCTACAGGATCAACGTCAGCATAACCATGAGTACTTGTTTGCCCTGCTATACCACCCTTCACTGTTTCAAAATTACAAGAATGTTCAGTTTTTATCAATCTTAGTCTTCCAGTTTCAGGATGAGGCCTCCAAACCTTTACAAAGTTGACACAGATTTCTCTGGGTATTTCATATCTAACAGCTTGATTAGCATGATCTATATAACCCTTGTAATCGGCCATTTTACACGTTCTCATTTCCTTGACCCCATCTTCTTCTGCATGTACATCGCAAGATTCCTTATGTCCTAGTGGATTCCAAGGATATAGTCTATGTTCTCCGGGGAAGTCAGAATCCTCGTACTCTGGAAAATGTTCCTCAAAATTCTTATTATTAAGTGGATACTCAACAAATACATCCTTAGGATATTGTTCTAAACCTGCTCTATGTATAAATGTCTTCTCCTCCCCACCTCCAAAAACAGAAGAGAGAACAGAGAGAAGAATAGCATCACCTGTAATTTTTAAATCATCGGGTAAGGTACTAAATTTGGTATCACCATAACCACTGGCAGCACGAGCCAGAGAATCAAAAACATCGTTCGGGATAAGTCCCAAGCGAGTAAGTTCAGCATCTCTAAGTTCAGCATCAACACTCATATAAGTACCTGAATTTACACTTTTATTAGAAAGGTGATCTGCATCTCCTGAGAAAATATTATCCATAATAACCCTATTGTTGAGAAGATTTTGCGTAACACTCTTTTCGCGGGGAATACCCTCATATTGAGACACATTAGAGTTTGAACATAAACCCACGTTGTAATTGTTAATATCCCAAATAACATGCTCATTTGCGGCTTTGTAACCTGAGGAAGAAGTGGAACTAATACCAGAATCATTAGATTCTAATGGATCAGCCATTTTTTCTGCAGGGGAAACAAAGATATCAGCATATTTTCTACCACCCATAACATCAGAGCCGGTCACAGTTAGAGCTCTTACTCCAGAACTCTCTCTGTTTTTACCTTCTGAATTAGTGGCATTTTTCAGCGATTTGTAAGGCTGCTCTGCTTCTGTCTTTTTCGGAAAGAATAGAGAACCTCTTACGGTAGTCCCTGCATATCCCGATTCTTTGGTATTCTCTGAAGTCCAAGGCACAAGCAGAGGTCCTGCAGTCATAAAGGCAGATGGTGTAGCATATCTTCTACGCAGTTCTAAATCTTCAACCACATCCCGCGCTGTATAGATTTTACCTCCCTTTGTTTTGCAATATTCAGCATCTAAATCCATATCTGAAAGCCCGGTATCATAGAAGTCTTGCTCCCATGTAAAAGGTGCTGTGAGACCAAAAACAGGCCCAACACTAACAGCAGTATTATTAATATCGGTTCTACCATCACCAAGGAGGTAACTGGATGTAACCATCTTACTTTTTTCAATGGATTCACAAGATTTGAGCGCATCAAACCTTTCGTTTGCTGCTAATTGGGCATTTGATTTAGGGTTCTTTATAACCTTACTACCACCCATATAACTACCTGCAATTGCATTTATACTTGATGAAAGAGCATGGGGACTAATATTCATTGATGTCATACTGGATCTATTATCAACAGATCTGTAAGCGGGAAGCCTACCTTCTCCTGGAATATGATTATGAAAAAACATGGCCACATATTCTCCTCGTCTACCGTAATAAAAGTCATCAAAAAAACAATCACCTTCATGACCTGTACCTTCATACTGTACTACACAGTCCTTTTCCCAAAAGGCACCTTTAGATTCATACCCGTTGGTGACTTTACCCATGTTTACCCATAATCCCTTGGAGACTTCCCAACTTTCATAGGGATTGTATTTGCCTCCCTCGGGAGCTTCTGGATTAGCATACCTGGGATCATAATTTCCTTCACCAATAAAAGCTAGACTTGTGACTTCGGGTTCACGGGAAGAGGTTGCAATAAGTCTTGTTGGAGCATTTACATTGTCAAAGTCTTTGTGAATAATGTCGGTCGTACACTCAAGAAAACCACTTCTGTCAACATACTTAAGTTCCGCCGGTGAATCTCTCCTTGATAGAGTGTCATTACAATTTACTAAAACCTCAAGTCCACTGATCTTTGACGAAGTAGGTACTTTCTTTAAATCTGCCAAACGACCAGCACAGTGAAAAGCCAAATAAATATGACCTTCTTTGGAACCTCTAATACGCGCATGTGTAGCGAAGGCCCCTTCATCGTTAGTAAATGTCTGGGAAAATTTGTTTTCTATAGCCCCTGTAGGGGTTTTTCCAGTTGCAGAGAGAGGATCTCCCTCATAAACAGTGACTGTTACATTTTCTAAAGGCGTGCCAGTTTCCATAAAATCAAAATCTTTATTCTTCTTAACCCGAGCACTGTTTACTACCCCGCTAATAATCATTAACTCGGGATCCTCAGCATCGGGTGTGAAGGGGTCATAATAATAATCCTTGGACATTATTGCAAAAGGCTTTTCCTTCTGACCTGCATCAGGAATTGTTTCTTGTGCATATAAAGTCGCAGCTAATTTGGAATCATTAGCTTTTACAGAAAATCTATTCAACAAAGCCACGGAAATACTGAATATAAAAAAGGCTATAGAAACAAAACCCCACAACTTTATTGGGGAGATCTCAATCTTGTCCCTAGGTCTTTTTCTTATTAAACCCATTGCAAAAATTATATCACTGATATGATATTCTAAAAGTATGAAAAAACTTAAAGCAGCAGCATATGTACTAGGAAAAAGCCTTACCTCCCCACAATACTATAAAGACCTTTTGGCAGTAGATTTCAAATTCTCCTTAAAATATTTTGTAATACTAGCAGTAATTGCCTCCCTTGCAACATTACCAAGAACGGTTGAGCCTCTTATCAACGATTTTACTAACCAAGCCAACTCATTCTTTCAGGAAATTCTAGATTACTATCCCGAAAACTTAGTTGTTACTATCAGTGATGAGAAACTAAGCATTAATGAACCTGAACCCTATTTCATCCCCCTTCCAGAAGCACTGGAAGATACAAATGAAGTAGATTCAGAAACTGTTGAAAATCTTCTTGTTATAGATTCAAAAGGAACAATTGATGATCTAAAAACACATAGCACGCTAATTCTAGTAAACGAGAAAAATATATTGGTCAAGGAAAGTAACAAGATTGAAGTATTCCCATTGGAAGGTATACCAAATACAGAAATCACTAAACCAATGGTTGGAGAATTAATAGACAGGGTAAAACCAATAGTAGAAGTACTACCTTATATATTTATTGTGTTAGCTTTTGTGGCGTCACTGTTTTATTATTTCGGAATCAGAGCAATCTATCTTGTTTTTGTAGCAACAATCTTTTTAGTGATAGGGTCTATAAAGAAACTAAACATCCCATTCAAAAAGTATTACCAAATTGGAATACATGCTATGACAATGCCACTCCTTATAGAGATACTTGCCGATCTATTCCAGTTCCCTATTAACATTCCTTTCTGGTTTCTTGCAGTTAACTTATTAATGGGATTCATGGGATTATTCTTTATAGCAAAAGAA
>CAZTXE010000054.1:0-5628 GCA_964617305.1 uncultured Candidatus Saccharibacteria bacterium
AGTCCCAAATCTTCTTATATAAGGTTTCACGATCAAAATCAAAGCGAGACTTACCTTCCTTTTTCAAATGACGTTCAAATGTAGTTTGTGTTTCAAAACCAGCATGATCAGTGCCTGGAACCCAAAGAACAGAATAACCCTGCATTCTCTTCCATCTACACAATAAATCTTCAACAGCAATCATCAAAACATTTCCAGTATGCATTTTTCCACTAGCATTTGGGGGAGGTAATAAAATAGTATAAGGCTTCTTATCAGGATCTATTTCAGCTTCAAAATAACCACCTTCTTCCCACATTTTGTATATGCGTGGTTCTACTTCTTTATGATCATATTTTTTTGCCATATCTGCAGCATTCATCAGGTGTATTGTACCTTGAGTTGTTTTCTATTTAAATTAGATATTAAAACTCTCCAAGAACAAGAAATTACCTATAACTATTATCTTTTAACTAAAAAAATCTAATTTCATTAGAACCTATACCATTTTTTGCTAATTATCCTTGGACTATATTCAATATAGTGGGGGTAGCAGGTTTGCCATAGGAAAGCTTATCACCTTTCTAGACGGGTTCGATTCCCGTTACCTCCACCACTAAAATATTGACAGAAACTACAAGGACTGTTAGTATATAAATTAGTGATAAGCTTTCTTGGTTCAATATCGAACCTGTTAGATTATCAAAAAAGCTCTCTTAGGAGGGCTTTTTTGTTTTTAGACTATCAACATCAGTTTGAATTGAAAATATCTACATAAAATAATACAATTTCTCCATGAGTGAAAATGATAATTTAGACGAACCAGTAAAAACAGAAAAACCCTACGTTGCAGATCCCTCAATAAAAGTTACGGAATTATTTAAAGAAGGAAAAACCCAGGTGGGTGAAACTACTTTTGAAACAGATATAAACCCGGAGGAAAGAGAAAAGAGATTAGAATTTCTAAGAATAGTAGAAAATGACGCTCTTAACCCAATAGGCGAAAAAAGCCCCGAAATAGTAAAAATCTTCGATACATGGATAAAAACAGATAACCCACCACGAATTACTTATCCTAGCCCCATAGGGGGAACTGACTATGAAGGAACTCTATACGGAGCTGTTTATAACCACTATGCAGCTATGCGAGCAGACAACGCGTATTAGGCACAACAATTGAGTACACACCTTGACAATACCCTCCCTATAACTTAATAATCTCTTAGCACAACACTATGAAGGGCTCCTAACCCTGAGTGTGGAAGGAACGAGTAATCTTAACTTCCTTAGAAAACCTAATCTTAATGCAAAACATAGGGTACCGATTGTTTTCGGTCACAAAGACAAAGATAGTAATATCTTTGTGAAGCAAGGTGGTAACACGTTATATTCGTCCTTGCCAATCAAAATGTATAATTAATTTGGTTGGAAAGGATTTTTTTTATTTTCCAACTAGAAAGAAAACATGAAATACTCAAACTTAATAGGAAAAACATCTAAACAAGTACCTTCTGGAGAAGAAAGTAGAAATGCACAGTTATTGATACGGGCAGGATTCGTACAAAAAGAAATGGCTGGTGTATATGCCTTCTTGCCTTTAGGAAACATTGTTCTACAAAAGATTATTCAAATAATCAGAGAAGAAATGAACGCAATAGGAGGACAGGAAATCCACTTAGGTTCTCTTCAAAACCCTGAAGTATGGCAAAAAACAAACAGATGGGGAGATGATGTAATTGATGTATGGTTTAAGACACAACTTGCAACAGGGACAGAAATAGGGCTTGCTACCACACACGAGGAACCTCTTACACAAATAATGACTAATTACATAAACTCCTACAAAGATCTTCCTATGTACGCTTACCAATTCCAAACAAAGTTTAGAAATGAGTTACGTGCAAGATCCGGACTTCTTAGAACCCGTGAGTTTATTATGAAAGATTTGTATTCCTTCAATAAAACCCAAGAAGATCTAGATAAATTCTATGAAGAGGCAAAGGATGCCTATCACAAAATATTTGAAAGATGTGGAATAGGAAATGAAACATTTGTATGTTTTGCTAGTGGTGGTCCTTTTAGCAAATACAGTCATGAATTCCAAACAGTTTGTGAAAACGGGGAAGACACAATCTATCTAAGCAAGGATAAAAAAATAGCTGTAAACAAAGAGGTATTTACACCAGAAGTCTTAAAAGACCTAGACCTTGATAAAAATGACTTAGAGGAAGTAAGTGCAATTGAGGTAGGAAACATATTTAAACTAGGCACTAAATTCTCAGAACCACTGGGACTTAAATACACCGATGAAGAAGGAACAAACAAACCAGTGATCATGGGAAGTTATGGTATAGGTCCGGGAAGACTTATGGCTACAATCGTAGAACTACTCAATGATGAAAATGGAATAATTTGGCCAGAAAACATTGCACCGTTTAGAGTACACCTAATAGGACTTAACCTTGAAGACAAAGAGATAAAGAAACAAGCAGAAGATCTATACAACAAGCTTATAGAGGAAGGTATTGAAGTACTCTTTGATGACAGGGAGAACGCTGCGGCAGGGCAAAAGTTTACCGATGCAGACCTTATAGGTATTCCATACCGTGCAGTAGTATCAAAGAAAACTGAGGGTAAGATAGAGCTTAAGAAACGTGCTGAGACTGACAGCAAACTAATTAGCCTAGAAGACCTTATCAGTGAGCTTCAGAAATAAAAAAGGGACTAACTCAAAGGAGTAGCCCCAATTTTTTTGTAACGCTATTAACCGTCTCAGAAACCGTACAATTAGTGTTGTTTACCACAGAAGCACCAAAGAATTTGGTATTTAAGTAAAGGGTAAGAAATTGTACTCTTTCCCTATCCGAAAGGTTCAACTCATCTGTTTTGTCTCCCCGTTCAAGGTAATGCTTCTGCAATTCATAAACATCTGTTACCAATACAACAGCTTTCTCAGGAAAAGGGTAGTTTGCAAAAAACCAAAGTGCCCTAAGAAAACCTTTGGGTGGAGTTGGAGTGGACACTCCAAAATTCCAAGCAAAGAACCGAAGGAAACTACCTACCAACATTACCTGTTCTAGTCCTGAAGAAAATAAACCAGCATCATGGCGATAAAGTTGTAAATACAAACCACCTACACTGGGATCTCCAGCATCTCGTAACTTCTGAGTAATATCTGCAATTTCCTCCCACAAGGTGGATAACGTAGGCCAATTAAGTAAATGGTTATAAGGTTTCTTAGACATACCCATTGAAAGTAATTTGCTTACAATGGTAGTCTTTCCTGTGCCATCAGTCCCATCCAATAATAGAAAACCAGGTGCATATAGAAATCTGCGAAAAAGCTTCCTATAGATAGCAATGATTTCTACAGTAACAAAGAACATAATCCGCGAGAAAAACAACTTGAAATACATGGCTAAACTCTCCTTTGGTATATTTCATTTTAGTAGTAAATAATCTAAACAGTGTCTTCAAAAGTTAACGATTCTCTTCCAAGTATTTCTATTCCATACACATCCCTATAAAGGATGTCAGCACTTCCAAATGAAGCATCAGCATAGTTTAGATCCAACATCTCAAAGTATTTTTTTACCTGCTCTTCAGAAGAAGCTTCAATTTCCAAATAAGGGTCAATCAAAGGCCACGTATCAATATCAAAGATGACGTCACCAAGCTTCCACTCTTCTCTCAAGTTCTTTTCATAACCTTTGCGTTCAAAGCCCAATTGTTCAACAAAGACCATGGCGGCATTCATGTCACTAACCTCAAAACCAACCTCATGCATACCTTCAATGGAGTTTTCATCCGAAATTACCTTAAAAGTTAGTGTAACCTTGCCCTTCCCTTCATCACGCAACCTAATCCAAGCATTGTTCTTCTTCAGAGTTGGGTTATCAAATGTTATTCGTGTAAATTCTCTCTCTGCAAAAACGAGCTCAGCGCCAAGCTCCTCCAATTTAGCTCGTATCTTACCTTTATCTATTTTTATGGCCTTGGCCTCAAATTCAATATTCATAGTGATTAAGCAAATGATAACAAAATATACATATAAAACACCGAATAATAACTAAGCAATTAGATCCTTTCAATTATTAGCTCAGTGGTGAGGTAAAAACAATCATGTGGGGGTGATTTTAAATAACGTAAAACCTTGGAAGCTTCTTTTGTATAAGTCACATTGTTTTTCTGGTATTTATCAGCATCTTCAATTGATGCCCAAAAATGCTCCCCAAAAACTGTTTTCTCAAGGAGTTCTCCCTGAGGGTCATTCCCAACACAATGATGGTATATGGAATCCTCAAACACACTACCATCTGGTTGCCTTCTAATAGAGCGTACTGCCCCTATAAAGGTAAAAATGCACTCTAGGCCAGTTTCTTCAGCAAGTTTACGGGAAGAAGCCTCTTCAAAACTTTCTCCGGGCAAGACCTTTCCAGCAATACCTGGATAAATATCACCTTTATAAGGGTGCCTTGGTCTTTTCTGCATCAACACTTCCCCTGCCTCATTAAAAACATGGGCGGCAATCATTATAGTGTTGTGCCCATAAAATTTACCTGCGGCATCAAACTTTTGAGCATGTTCCTTACCTTTATCAGATAACACATAAAGGTTGTCTTTGTTTTTTTCTACATATCCTTTTTTAACAAGTTCTTGAAGATGATAGTTATAAAGGTCATCATCAACATCCTCCGGTCTTAGTTTTGAGTATCTAAGGCCCTCAGAAGTAATAAGTCTTCCAATAATTAGTTCCTGTACATAACTTAACATTGCATTAATTCTACCAGATAGAGTTATCCCAAAGTTATCCACATTACTGTTGTTAGAGTGTATTTATTTACTACAACCCTTCCCAACCCTGTCCCCGACTGCTACACTAACTGCGATGAACTTAGTGAGTTATCCAATGCACAACTTATCCACAATGGTGGAAATAATAAAGAAGGCATATAAGGGAGGTAAGTTAATAAACAAGCAAATCCTTGCTAATGCTTGCACTAAAACAGGGCAGGGATCAACAAAGAGTGGTATCTTCAATCATAAACTTGCAGCACTTAAACATTACAATTTAGCCACAGTTGAAGGTAATCTAGTAACATTTACCCTTTTAGCAGAAAAGATCGTTATGGGCGAACCAGGGAGCCTAGAAATAGCCTTTTTAGCACCCCAATCATTCAAAGAACTATATGAAACAGTAGAAAAAAACACCTCAATTAACAAGGAAACTCTTGAAGATATTGCCTCCCTTCAAATAGGCATAAGTGAGGTAGGAAAGAGGCGATTTGTTAGTAACTTTGTTAAATCGGGTATATATGCAAATCTAGTAGAACAATCGCTAAAAAGCAGAGATGAGGTTGTAATAATTGAAAAAGAAGAAAGTCCCGAAATTGTACAAGGAAAACCTATTGTCCAACAAGCAAATGTACAGAAAGCAGAACTCACAATCTCAGCAGGAAAAGCTACTATCATAGTACCAAAGGAACTTAATCTCACAGATAAAGACAAGCTAAAAGCACAAATAGATATATTCTAACGTACACTCATATTGACATTGTAATGTACATATAATATAAATACCTCATGGCAAAAAGAAAGAATTCCAACAAAGAAAACATATACAGGAGAAATGAAGGCCTTGATGAGCTT
>CAZTXE010000055.1:0-5606 GCA_964617305.1 uncultured Candidatus Saccharibacteria bacterium
GGGTAGTTATCAAATAAGAATTGTGAGGAAAGAAGTTGCAGAACTGCATCTCCTAAAAACTCAAGTCTTTCATTTGATGGGTTTTTGTAGTCAGGATGTTCGTTTAGATATGATCTGTGTGTAAATGCTGTTCTAAACAGATTTTCATCTTTTATTTTAATGTCTAGAATTTCTTCTGCTTTTTCTTTTGAAAATCCCATCATTCTATCTTTTCTTCCACAGCAGCAACAAGATCAATTACAGTTTCTACTGACTTTAATTCCTCTGCTAGATCAATTTTATATTCTTCTTCAAGCTCTTGAACAAGCTCTGAAACTTCCATTTCTCCTATGTTTAAATCATCTTCAAGAAACATCTCAGGAGTAATCTCTGTTACTTCCATACCTGCTCTCAAAGAAATAAGTTCTATAATTTTTCTCATATAATCCATATTTATTCCTCCTCCGGTTCGTTTTGAGCAATTACACTGCCCAGAACACCGTTTATAAATTTACTAGAAGTATCGTTACCAAATTCTTTGGCAAGTTCTACTGCTTCATCCACAGCAACCTTTTTGGGTGTTTTATCACCAAAGGCAATTTCAAAGATTGCAATCCTTAGTATTACCAAATCAACCTTAGCTATCTTATCAAGAGGCCAATCTGGCGCATTCTCCCTGATCATGTTGTCAATTTCTTTTCTGTTATCTCGTACACCCTCAATAATGGCATTAGTTAATTCAATATCTGTAGTTTCTGCCTGGAGAAGGTTTTGGGATAGGTTAATACATTGTTCTTGATCAGGTTCAGAAAAAAGCCAACAAAAGATTGAAGCTAGGGCAAGTTTTCGGGCATTATGTCTTGGGTCGCTCTTTGATTTCATTGTAAAGTTGCAATTTTCTTACTTTTCACTACCACATTCAGCACATACTCTGTGAGGTAGTTTATCAGCATCACATTTCTTACACTTAATAGTGTTAGTAACGCTTCTTTTATATCTAGCGTTTCTTTGTACTCGTGTTCTTTGTTTACTATGTTTTCTTTTTGGTACTGCCATTTTTCCTCTCTAAAAAAGACTAACATCTCTTTTAAACTCAAGCAATATATAGTTGTAGGAAAGGTTTGTCAATTCTTTCTTAAAACGGTTATAAAGGCGCTTCCATATCGCTTAGTATCATAAATCTCAAGATTCTGTGTGTTTGTTAAAGCATCCTTAATATCAGTGTCTTCTCCATGTGAAAAAACTATCACTCCCTCATCTCTCAGTATTTCCTCCATATTTTGAAACAAGAATCTAAAGTGGGTGTCTTTATAGAATGGATCAGCGAAGATGATATCGTAGTAGTCAACTGAATTCCCAACATATTTAATAACATCTTGTCTATGTACATTTCCTTTATCAGTAAAACCTGTGTTTCTAAGATTATCAATTAAGGTTAATTCTCCTACCCTTGTTTTCTCAACAAAGTCACAGTGAGAAGCTCCTCTGCTTAGCGCTTCAAGACCTAGATTTCCACTGCCTGCGTACAAATCAAGACATTTAGCATCTATTACCTTATCCTGAAGAATAGAAAAGATAGCAAGTTTAGCCTTATCTTGTACTGCTCTAAATCCCGGAATTTCCGGTACTTCAAGTTTTTTTCCTTTAGCACTTCCGCTAGTTATTCTTGGGTTGTTCATAGGTGTATTTTAACAGTTAATTACAAGGGGAGCTGCGAAGGGGAGTGTTTGTATCATGAGTAGCAATGACCAACGTTTTAAGTGGGGCGTTGGTCGTTCCTTTAGAACGTATGCTCGTGGCTTCAAAACACTCTCCCTCCGCATCTTGTTACTGTTGTACGTAGATCTGCTTGCGTTTGCTTTTGACCCTGATAAGATTGGTACCCCCGGGTCGGCAGACCATCCGTACTTATTTATCTAATCTAATAACTAAATACTATCAGTTTTTATCCACAGATGCAGATATTTCTGTGTGTATTTTTTCTTTTAGTTTTGGATATTCGTTTAAATGTGGGTAGTAATTCTGAGCATCTTCCTTTGCCGTATTTAATAAATCTACATCTGAAAGATCTGCTACCTTGAATGTAACAAAGCCATGTTGATCTGTTCCATAAATATCTCCTTGTCCCCTTAGTTTTAGGTCAATTTCGGCTAATTTAAGCCCAGAATTGTGCTTCTCTAAGTGTTTTAAGCGTTTTATTGAGTGTTTTGAGTTATTTGAGGAAAAGAGCATACAGAAGGCTTTCTGGCCTCCTCTTCCTATCCTACCCCGTAGTTGGTGAAGAGAGGCCAAACCATATCTTTCTGCACTTTCAATCACCATAATTGTGGCATCTGGTATATCAACACCTACCTCTATCACAGGGGTTGAAACTAATACATCTATCTTTCCAGTACTAAAGTCATCAATTGCAAGCTGCTTTTCCTTTGGTTTCATTCGCCCATGCAAAAGACCCACATTTTTATCTTTAAATGGACCCTTACTAAGCCTTTCATATTCCACCTCAGCAGCTTTTACATTGGCCATAATTTCATGTTCAGATTCTTCTATTAAAGGACAAACTATAAATGTAGGTAAATCTTGCTTTACTACCCAATCAAAGGCATCCTTTCTTTTGTTTTCAGGCAAAATCCAGGTTTTAATATTCTCATATCTGTTTTTGTGAGCTTCAATTGAGGATATATCTAAATCTCCATATAAAGTGAGAGCAAGGGTTCTTGGTATTGGTGTTGCAGTCATTGTAAGAAGATGGGGTATCTTACCCTTTGTTCCAAGTTCCATTAGCTTTGTTCTTTGAGCAACTCCAAATCTTTGTTGCTCATCAATTACAATAAGCCCTACCTTATCAAATATTTCTTCTAGGTAGATTAAGGCGTGTGTTCCGATTATTATATCTGCATTTGTATCAAATTCCTTTGATGACCCTGTTTTTAAATCAATTTTCACGTCAGATGCCCCAAGAAACTTATTAAATGTTACAAAGTGTTGGTTGGCTAGTATCTCAGTTGGAGCCATATATAGTGTTTTGTACCCATTTAAGTGTGCAAGATAAGCTGAAATTACAGCAACTATTGTTTTTCCAGATCCAACATCCCCTTCTAATAGCCTATTCATAGGGTGTTTCTTTCCCATGTCAGAAAATATGTGCTTAAGGGATTCTTTTTGGCTGTGTGTAAGGTCAAAAGGCAGCCCATCAATTAGTTTTTCAACACTCTTTTTCTGTTTTTTGTGCTCTATCACAGGACATTCTAGTTTTTCCTCCCATGCCTGTCTTCTTTCCTCAATCTTTAGTAGTTCTAAGAAAAGTTCTTCATAGGCAAACCTCTTTTTTGCCACCTCTACATCCTTAAAGGACTCAGGGAAGTGAAATATCTTTAATGCAGAACTAAATTCAAGCAAATTGTGTCTATCCATTAACATTTTAGGTAGGAATTCTTCTAGATTAAGTTCAGTTGAAGATTTTCCCAACAAGACGTCGTTAATTCTAGCTCTCAACCATTTTGAACTAAGTCCTGCTGTTTCAGGATAGATTGGGACTAATCTTGCTGTATTAATCCCCTTTCCTTCCATCTCAACTGTTGGTGCTATAAACCCAAGTTTATTGTTAAATCCTGTTATCTTTCCACTTATTTTATAAGTCTCACCAATTCTTAATTGTTTCTTTAGATAATGCATGTTAAACCAGGTAGCATCTATGGTACCTGTCTTGTCCTTAAAAACGGCTTTAGTTAACTTCTTTCTATTTCTTGTATATATGTTATCTATTGATTCCAATGTACCTACTACAGTTACTGCATCATCAAGGACCAAATCTGCAATCTCCTTAACAACACTAAAGTCATCATATCTATGTGGAAAATGGTAAATAAGGTCCCCTACCGTTCTTACTTCAACATTTTCAAGTAACTTTTGATATTTTGAACCAATTTTTGGTACACGTTTTACAGGAGATTTCAGTTGCATAAATGTATTCTATCATTGTAAACACTTCCTATAGCGTGTAAAATCCCAGCATTATCAACCAAGACTGTTAGGAGAGAACAGATGTCAATAAAAATTATTTTGTTTGGGTGCCTTGTGATTCTTCTTGTGTATACCAACAGCATATTTTTCAAGTTTGGTTTGCACATTTTCATGCAATACTTAAAACGCACCTGCCGGCACGATTTGGTATCCCGTTTTAAATGGGTGGAAGTCGCTCTATTGGATCCTACTGGAAAGGAACTTGTACGAAGGCATATGCTTTCCGGGTGGTTTGGGTCTGCTTTTGAGGTGGCGGGTGTTGCTTCCTTCATCTTTGATTGTTTTGACAAGGAGACAAGACTTGGCGCTAGTTTTCTTCACTTTAAACTAGGTTCCTATTGTGGCCATTGCGACAATTGGTTGGGTAGTACGGTTGAGCAGAGGTGGGAGATGTCTGACATTTATCTAAGAGCTGCTTATCCGTCTGTATCTTTTGGTAAAGCAGTGGAGAAACTCGTCAAAAAGTTTCTTTTGGATTTGAATGCGCACAGATAGTTGGTTCGCTTCTACTTCAAATTACTCCCTTTGTTTATGCCGACACAGGGAGTAATTTATCTTATAACGTATGGAAGAACATAACTTGCAACAAGTGCTATTGATACAAATGCTATAACAACCTTTACAAAGTTTTTCTTATTAAAGAGTTTCTTTCTAAGCCTTCTTATCTTTCTTCTCATCTCTTTTCTCTTTTTCTTATCTTGCCAATTTTTTTTTAGTTCCATTAATTTTTTCATTTGATCTTTATATAATCCCTTTTGCCAAATTTAATTGTATCTCCAGATTTATTTTCCAGTACTTTGTCTATATCTTCTATTCTTACTCCGTTTACTTCTACTCCACCCTGTTTTACAACTCTTTTGATTTGTCCTGAAGATACACCTTCTCCAAAAGCTAATTTTAACGTGTCTAGTAGTGGTGTGTTAGCATTTACATCTACAACAATCATTTCTTCTGGTGCTTCCCCTTTTTGTACAGTTTTCTCGAAATTTTCCTGTGCCTTTTCTGCATCTTTTTCTGAATGGTAAAAGGATACAATTTCACGCGCTAATCTCTTTTTGTAAAACATTGGATTATCCCCGTTTTCAACAGCTTTTCTCATTTCCGCGATTTCTGCCATAGGAACTCGAGTTACTAGCTCAAAGTACTCAAATATAATGTCATCTACAATGGCCATTACCTTCCCATACATGTTGTTTGCGTTATCCAGCACAGGAATAAAGTTTTTAAGGCTCTTACCCATAGGTTTTCCATCACTACCTGTTAATAGTTTCATTACAAAGGCAACTTGTGGTTTTTGATCAAATGTAGGCATAAGTTTTCTTCCAGCCAAAACATTAAATGTTTGATCTGTTCCACCAAGTTCCACATCACATTCCAATGCCACTGAATCATAACCTTGCATTAGTGGGTATAGGAATTCATCAAGACCAATTGGTTTACCTTCCTTGTATCTATTAAAGAAAGATTCACGATCAAGCATCTGAGCTAATGTGAATTGCTTTGCAAGACCAATCACGTCTATAAATTTTAGAGGAGATAGCCATTCTGAGTTATTTCTGATTTCAGTTTGATCCTTAATTACTGTTTTGAAGAACTGTTCCTTA
>CAZTXE010000056.1:0-5508 GCA_964617305.1 uncultured Candidatus Saccharibacteria bacterium
TTGAACAAGAAGAATATTTGTTCATCAAATGAATACCAAGTGTGGTTTGCTAGAACCTTTTCAAAGTTAGGATTAGAAGGTTCATACAACTTATTACCTTCGTCTGTGACAAATACCTTGTATTTGTTTACCTTATCTACCTTTTCTAGATGTTGTATAACACTCTTTGTGTATCTACCAGGACCTGCATGTCCATAAAATCTAGCATCTATTCCAATTGTTTTTTGTTTCATAAGGAGATTATAACCTAATGGTGGGCGATACAGGATTCGAACCTGTGACCTCTTCAATGTCACTGAAGCGCTCTAACCAACTGAGCTAACCGCCCTTATTTCTTATCAGCCATTATCTTGTCGGCTATACCATACTTGATGGTATCTTCTGCATTCATCCAGTTATCGCGTTCTATGTCTTCTAGGACCTTTTTAATATCCTTACCCGAAGCGTCTGCAAGCATTTCTGCATAGTTTTCTCTAAGTTTTAGAACGTGCTTTGCTTTTACTTCAATATCAGTGGCTTGTCCTTCTACACCACTTAAGACTTGGTGAATCATTGTATATGACTTAGGAAGTACAAATCGCTTACCCTTTGTACCTGCTGCAAGAATAAGAGCTCCAGCAGAGGCTGCTAGCCCTACATTGATAGTTGTAACATTGTTTTTAATATGTTTAATGGTGTCGTACATTGCAAAACCTGAATAAGCATCTCCTCCTGGTGAGTTGATATAAACACTGATATCACGTTCTGGGTCTTCACTTTCAAGAAATAGTAATTGTGCAATAAATGTATTTGCTACACCATCAGTAATAGGGCCTGTAACAAAGACAATAAAGTCTTTTAACAAACGTGAGTAAATATCATAGGATCTTTCTACATTACCTTCTTTTTCTATTACTACGGGGACTATGTTGCTCATTTTTTGTTCTTTTCCTTGCCTTCTATATCATCAAGTAACTTTTCTAATAGTTTGTTTTTTGCAAGGATATTTTTAATATACCACCTTTGCATTGGATCTTGCATTTGCTTTTGTGCTGTTTCATCCCCTACTGCTCCTATCATTGTATCTATCTCCGCATCTGTAATTTCTATCTTTTCCTCATTAATCAAATGTGAAAGTATAAACTCTGCTTTAATGTTTTCTTCAGAAGTTTTCTCGTAGTCGTTTTTAATACTTTCAACAGTTTTATCCTGAGTTTTAAGAAAGTCATCCATAGACATACCTAAGGCTTGTGTTTGTTGAATTATTCTTGAAATCATTCTATTTACCTCTTCTTCTACAAGAACTTCAGATACATCAAAGTTAGAAAGTTCTACAAGTTTTTTGATAGCTTCATTTGCAGAGAGTCTAAAGTGTGTTGTATCTGCTTCTTTGTTGTCTTTATTGGCTTCTACAAAGGCTTTCTTTTGTTTCTTATATAGCTTTTCAAGTTCTGCTTTATAGTTGGATTTTATTTTAATATCAGGGCGCACAGCAATTGTAGCTACAAATTCAAAGTCCTTATCTAATTCAAATTCCTTAATTTCAATCTTAGGATTAGAAATAGGTGAAATCTTATTTTCTTTGATTGCTTGAGGATAATAAGTCTCTAAAAGTTCATTAACTACATCTCCATATAGGTCAGATGGGTTAGTTTTTTCCTCAACCATATTTTTTGGTGCCTGCCCTTTTCTAAAACCAGGGAGATCCGCACCAGTAACTACTTTCTCTAGTACCTTAGAATATGCTTCTTTTACCTTGGAATTAGGTACAGTAACGCTTACTTGTATTGTTGATTTTGGTTGTTTTTCTACTTTTACTTGCATGAACTGGGATATTTTAACACAAAAGGCAGAGATACCGGAGTATTCTGCCTCGAAGTGTTTAAACTTAGCCTATCGCGTTCTGAAAAGAATTATTAGTGCCCCTACGCAAACCAGTAGTGCACCTAACGCGGCAGCCTGGGGGTTATTAATGATAAGAAAAGCCGATTTTCCAATTATTTCTGCTATCGGAAATATGGCGTTAAGTATCAAACCCGCGATTACCCCTACAATAGTCAACCCTAGTAGTGTTCTTAATAATGTCATTGGAACCTCCGTGTACTATAGGGTAATTATAACATTGGTATGTAAAATATTCAATTTTGCTTTTGTGATAGTATTTAAATGGTGGGCGAGGTGGGACTCGAACCCACAATCCGAAGAACACGGTTCTAAGCCGTGCGCGTATACCAATTCCGCCACTCGCCCTTGTTATAACAAGTTATTTGTCAGTAATGGCCATTCTAGGTGCAATTTTAGCACGAATATTTATGAATCTAGTGCTATTTCGTTGATCTGGTTAGAAAAGAAGTTAACACCTCTATACCAGTTTTGACTGTTGGGTGGTGTGTATATAGGAGCTATTTTTGCTGGTGTATCAAATCCTTTTGAGAAATATCCTTCATAAAGGCCTTCACCAACAACTTCAATTGCCTCTTCATATGATTCAAAGGCTATGTATTGATCCCCATATACCCCCCATCCAAAAGGATTGTTTGATCCTTCTATTAGATGTTTACCACAAGTAGATTCCATACAAGATATTGATGGTAGTAATGTATAGTCTAGGTTGTATTTATCTGCTATTTCCACAAACTTTGGTGCTGTGCCCTTTAGTGGTGAGTTGTACTTATCAAAGAAGCTTTCTAGTGTTTCTACCCTATCCACCCGGACATACCCTATTTCATATTCCATATTCCCTATTGTATCTACCTCTTGTGCAGATACTGTCACACCAAACATATTTCCTGCTAGTGTTATTAGCATTAAAAGTGAAAATATTAAGTTTAGATACTTTGTTGTTTTGTTCATATCTTTTTTACACATAAAAACACACTACATTTCATCGGGCATATGAAATTTCTTGGGAAAATAGGTGTTATTGCGTGTTAAATATCGTGCCTATAAAGCACAGGGATTATTATACTTAGGTGTTAGAAAGGATGCAAATGCGTTTATCACCTATCTATTTGTGTATAATTTACTAGTGAAAAATGTTTTTAAAAGAATCTTTATTGTTTTTGGTTTATTAACATTACTTTTATATGGTTTTCTTTTATTCAGAGAAATGAAAGGTTGTTCTTTTAAGAAGGAAAATTATCCTATTACCCGGCAAGTCGGTGATTTTGGAGAGCCTATGGGTTATATGCTGCCTCCTACATGTACTGAAACTTTTCTAATGGTGACGCAGGAATTTTTGAAATTACCTGGTGAAACCCTTTCCACCTTATACAGCATTACTTTTGGCAGAGCTGCCCTAGTTAAGAAATCAACATATAATATGTCTACTCAATAGGACTCTTATACTCATCAATAATTTCTGTAAAGTAATTAACTCCCGCACACCAACTACCTTGGGATGGAGGTGTGTATGTATTCATTATTTCACAGGCATCTGTAATGCCTTTGGAATAGAAAGTCTCATACATGTATTTTGAAACCACACTTATACCATGTTCCCAGCTATCAAACATCTTAACGTTATCCCCATATACAGCCCATCCCCAAGCATTGTATGATTCCACACCACCTGGTTCAGGTGTCATCTTTCCACAGCTTGATTCTTGAAAGGCCACAGCTGCTACAAGCCAATAAGGTATGTTGTGATTATCTGCCTCTTCTACAAACACCTTACCCATGCCTTGCAATGGACAGTTGTATTTCTCAAATACCTTATCAATCTTTGCGGATCTAGGATCTCCAAGGTTGGTTGAGTCTGTCATTATTCCTAGTACAAGGGGCTTTGATGAATACATAGAATATTTGTTTTGAGGTTTGCTTT
The DNA here is from genome assembly GCA_964617305.1 of uncultured Candidatus Saccharibacteria bacterium. Taxonomy (GTDB): domain Bacteria; phylum Patescibacteriota; class WWE3; order UBA101185; family UBA10185; genus CAZTXE01. The sequence goes on from CAZTXE010000056.1 coordinate 3,803, forward strand.
CATCAATGTTTATAAACATTGTAAGAATCAAAGTCACAAGAATGAGGGAAATAGAACCTAACCAGACGGTAGGCAGAATTAGCAATACAGACAGCTTTGGTTTAATCAGTTTTTCGGGCATATCCTTACTAGGTAAAGCTAACACATCTAAACTGACCTATGCAATTTCAGATGCTAGCTTCTTAGTAGTTATTTAACTTCAAACACGACTGTTAGAGTTGTTGTTTCTGTTGATGAGCCGGGCATAGCTCCTCCACCCGCTCCACCCATCTCAGCAAACATCCTTACTGGTGGACTTGCACTATTGCCTTCTGTTACACCAATAACTCTCCCAACTTCTCTCTTAGATTGCTTTGCAATCGTTGTTGCCTTATCCATGGCATCTTCCATTGCTTTTTCATAACCAACATCTTTGTTCTTAATTCCTGCTAGATCATCATTAAAGAATGTTGGACCGTACACACTGCTAGTTTCAAGAGAGGTCAAAAGTTCAGATAGACCATCTGCCTTTGAAGTGTCTCGTAATACTATCTCTAGTGAATGACTGGCACTCCACTGACCTTTACGGGTTTTTTGATCACCGTCTTCATAATATGTTTGTTCTCTCTGATAAACATTCATGTTTTGTGTTTTGATGTCTTTATCAGATATACCAAATGCTTTTACTTTCACAATTACCTCATCCATCTTTTCTTTTACACTTGCCACAGCCTTATCCTTGTCATCATTGTATTCGGATACATTTGCTGTGAATCTAGCTACTTTGTTTTCTTCTTGCTTAGAATAGGAACCTGTTACAGTGATATAGTCGTCACTTGCAAATTTGATTCCCTTCCAGTCAAATACAACAAGGTATGAGAGATACAAGACTACAGCGATAGGGGTGAATTTAAGTACGTATGTGATTATTCTTTTGGGAGTATTCATAGATTAATTATTACATATTCTATGAGAAAAAAAGACAACTTTAGGATGAAAAATACCAGGTTCTAGGTCTCCACTTACCTTTGGTATCCTTGCCCATAAATACCTCTATTGGAATACCCATAAATTCAGTGTATTTGTTGCCGTCTTTATCCATTAATTCTATATACACATGATAATAGTTATCATCTGGATGTTTCTCTGAACCTACAATCTCATATGAAACAAAGTTGTAACCGCTTGTTAGAGTTTCATCAAAATTGGGGTCTATGCAGAGTTCCTTAGCCCTTTCCCAATCACCTGCTACATAGGCATCCATATATTCTCTAGCCACAGAAAGGGATGGGTGCTCTTCTTTCTGAATAGTATGAGCATTCTTAGTACCATCTTTTGAATAAAATGAAGCGACAAATATGAGTAAGATAATACAAACTATGAGTAAGAGGATGACGTTTGAGGTTTTCCTGGGCATGCAGGTATTTTACACCCTTAGGGGATATGTGGCGATTGCTAGCTTATTTTTGCAATTTTTTGGTAACACGTTTTAATAGTAGCGGATAAGTTTTTTTCATAGTAGGTCCAGCTAGTGTTTCATCAATAGTTACCTTTGTACCCTCGGGGATTATTACTGAGTTGGTGAATTGCCCCTTGGTTAAATCCAACTCTTTACCTGAGGGTAAAACATTCCAGTAATGTGTAGTCCTCTCATTTATTCTTGCCCACTTAATACTTCCACCAAAGATTGCATAAATGACGGCAGAAACTACCCTGCAGTGACCCAA
>CAZTXE010000057.1:0-5390 GCA_964617305.1 uncultured Candidatus Saccharibacteria bacterium
TCTTGTAGTTGCTGAAGTCTTCATTTGTGATAAGACCCACACCTACACCTGCAACTATTCCTTTAATAGGAACACCAGCATCCATTAAGGTAAGTGAGCTTGCACAAGCAGATGCCATTGAACTAGAGCCGTTTGACTCTAATGTGTGTGACATAAGCATTATTGTGTAAGGGAAATCTTTTTGTGAAGGTATCACTGGCTTTAATGCACGTTCTGCAAGCATTCCATGCCCAATTTCTCTACCACCAGCAAATCCCATTCTACCTGTTTCACCAACTGAGAATGGAGGGAATTCGTAATAATGTATGAATCTCTTTGTTCTTTCACCATACATATCCTGAATTATCTGTTCCATACTTGGAGAACCAAGTGTTGCAATGTTCATAACCTGAGTCTGACCTCTGGTAAACACAGAGCTTCCATGAACACGTGGTAATACACCAACACGTCCTGAAAGACCACGTACTTTGTCCATTGGTCTACCATCAGCACGTTTACCTTCATCAAGAACAAGATGCTTAAGAGCACCTTTTTGAATAAGTACAAATGCTTTTTCCATATCAGCTTTCTTGTACTTACCATCAAATTCGGCATAAACCTTTTCCATTAATTCTTTTCTCTTTTCAGATGAGCTGTTTTTATCAAGCTTGGATCCTACGAAAGCTACGATTTCATCTTTTATAAAAGATGAAACATCTTCAGTAACTTCAGCTTCAGGAAGCTTGGATTCAAACTCATACTTTTCACCCTTAGGGTTTATTTCTTTTGAGAAATCAACAACAAGGTCTAATGCTGGGCCAACGTTATCTTGTGCAAATTTTATTGCCCCAATAACAACCTCTTCTGGTAAAATATTTGCCTCAGCTTCTAAAGCCAAGAATCTTTTCTCTTCACCAACAAAGGATACGAGAAGGTCAAGTTCTGATTCAGTCTCTAATTGTTCGTGTGTTGGATTTAGCAAGTAGTCACTACCTGTATATCCAATACGAGCGCTTGCCATAGGGCCTGCCCATGGAATATTTGATGCGTGAAGTACAGCAGATACAGCCACCATACTTGTAAACATTGCATCACATTCAGGATCAAGAGCCATAACATATACAGCTACCTGAACTTCATCCATAAATCCCTCATCTTGTGGGAATAATGGACGAATAGCATGATCGATCAACCTTCTGTTGATGATTGCTTCATCTGTAGGTCTGCCGTCACGCTTTACAAATCTAGACGATTTGATAGTTCCTGTTGCATACATTTTCTCAAAATAATTTACACTTAGTGGGAAATAATCCAAGTCTGGATTAGGTCCCGAGGAAACAGCAGTAGCTAACACTACAGTGTCTCCATAACTTACTTTTACAGCCATATCGGCTTGTAATGCGAGTTCTCCGGTTTCAATAACCAAAGGTTTACCGTTAAACTCGGTTTCTTTTTTAATGATTTTATTCATTTTTTACTTTCTTTGGAAAAATTTGTGTTTGTGATTAAGAGATGAGATTCTATGCACAAGTCTTGTGCGCAAAACTTCATTTCCTAATACTCCAAACAACAATCTTTCCTTAATACTTTTTACTAATTAATTACTTACTTAGGTCGAGTTTCTCAACCAAAGCATTATATCTCTCTTCGCTCTTTTTCTTTAGATAAGAAAGAAGCCTTCTCCTCTTGTTGACCATCTGTAAAAGACCCCTTCTAGAATGGTGATCTTTTTTATGTCCCTTTAAATGATCGGCAAGTTGAGAAATTCTTTCAGACAATATTGCAACTTGAACCTCAGGAGAACCTGTATCTCCTCCATGTAGCGCAGTTGTATCTATTATCTTTTTCTTATCTTTTTTTTCTAGTGCCATATCTAACTTTCGCGTTTTTTATTGTAACAGCAATATAAACGTTTATCAATACGTCATTCCAGTGAGAAGAGCGTTTGCTGTTTTCTCCCCTGGAACAAGATTTAAGGCCGAAGCCAACTTAAATACTTGTTGACTTAATGAACCCGCAGTAACATCTATAAGATTAACATCACCATACTCTGCATTTCTTTCAGTGTTATCAATATTTATAACCTTTGCACCATTAAAGGACTCTCTAAGGTTGCTAAAAGTACCACCTAAATCAGCCAATTCCTGTGCACCCAGCACAATGATTACATCAAAATCAAAACCAACTAACTCAGACTTTATCTTTTCATCTTTTGGAAATTCTTTGGAAACAGGACCTACCTTAATAATGAGTTTATCTCCTTCAGTAGCATAATGAGCAGAAGCTGCTGGGGTACCTGCATAATCAATTGTAACCATAAGTTCACGTTCTGAAACATTAGAAACTATCCTATCTTTTGAAATAAGGTTGGTAGCTTCATCTGGAATCTTACCTGGATATACAAAATAAACATCCTTACCACTTTCTGTGAGCATGTAGTAAAGGCCAACGGCTGCAGCAAAGGAGTCTGTACCAGCAATCTTTGATGGTACTAATGCAACAGTTTTAGCTTCACTTATTAAGTTTTGACATTTTTCAACTTTTTCTTTGTTCATTTTTTTACAACTAAGAAATTAAATGGCAGGGGAAGAAAAGGGTTTATCCTTTAACAACAGGAAGATTGTACAACAGGAGTCCTATAGTGTCAATGGGAGTGAGTGATGTTCCTGTTTTATTAAGAACATCACTCCACTATAGATCACACAAAATAAGACAGGTCAGAGTTCAGCCTCCGGAAGTGGAAGTAGCAATGTAGCAGGAAGGTAATATAGTAGGGTAAACCAAGGATGACCTTCACACAATTCAACCATGTCTTCCAGTGAGCTCCTAGGCAAACCATAATGCGTTATTTCAGCATACTGGTTAGAGGGACCACCACAATATAGGTGAATACCTTCCGCATCCTGTGGAACTGAGGAAACAAGCTTAGTCAGGGACTCTACATAAATAGCTGTTCCCTCAAAACTCGCAGAATGACAAGAATCTAAGTCTTGTATCAAAACCTCTCCCCGCTGCTGCATTAATTCCTGCACCTGGTATAAGCTTAGATTGTCAAAACTCTCCCTGGGAGCATAATTGATAGCACCGTAAGACACGACGCCAGCGCCCAAAACTAAAAGGAGCGCCCCCCATAAACTAAAAAATAACTTCGCTCTGGTGGTCATAGTACCTTCCTTTCAAAAAGGTTAATAGTTATTTTGCTAAGGGGTAAATTATCAGATTATTAGTATTTATACAACTTCAATAAATAGTCCGTTATCTATCGCAGGAAAGGTGGGTTTAAGAAGAACTCCACACTCGGTGTCTTTTCCTGCAATGTCAATATCTTCTTTCTTCCTTTTAAGCTTTCGAATTAATCCTCTATAAAGAGGTTCATCTTGTTTTGTAACATCTGCTGGATTTTTTTCATAAATGGCAACTCTGCTGTTAACCTTAAGAGCACCTGCCAACGACACAGCCTGCAATAATGTCCCCTGAAGGTAACTTGAATGTCTTTTGTACTTCTGCTCTGCCCTTAATCTTTGCCTCTTCTTCAAAAGCTGTCCCTTCAAGTACTTCTTTAACCTCATCAATAAGATCATAAATTGTGCTGTAGGTTTTTACCCTAACTCCCTTAACCTGTGCAAAATCAGCTACAGAATTAGGAACCGAAACATTAAAGCCTACAATTAAACCATTAGCACTAGATGCTAATAAAACATCTGATTCTGTAGGGGAACCTGTACCTTCAAGTAAGAATTTGAGGGAATAATCAGCACTTACATTTTCAGTTACTAGTTTAGCAAGGCTTGCTTTAACAGCTTCTAGAGTACCTGCTACATCTGTTCTGATAATGATTCCTATGGTTTTCTTAGTATCCTTACCCACTATTTCTACTCTTTCTTCATCAACTGAAAGTTCTGCTAGTTCTGATCCTTTTTCAACAATAAGATCACCAACATTAGGAACTTTTTTGAAACCTAAAAGCTCTACTGGAGTAGATGGACCGGCTATTTTGATAGGTTTACCCATGTCATCCAACAGTGATTTAATTTTTGCTGAAAGACCACTTGCATTTATTTCATCGCTAACTTGAAGTGTTCCATTTCTAACAATAGCTGAAACAACAACACCTCTTCTGCTATCTTTTTTGGATTCTATGATTGTTGCTTCCAATTCGTTGGTGGAAGACCCTTTGATTTCTAATATTTCAGCTAGTGTAACAATTGCATCTAAAAGCTCGGTCAAACCTTCTTTCTTTGTGGCCGATGTTTCAACTGCAATCACTTCTCCTCCCCAATCCTCTACCATGAGCCCCTCTTGGGATAATTCTTGTTTCACTCTCTTTGGATCAGCACCAGCTTTATCCATTTTATTAATGGCAACAATTACCTGTGCCCCTGCAGCCTTTATATGTGAAATAGCCTCCTTTGTTTGAGGTTTAACACCATCATCTGCGGCAACGACAAGAACAACAATATCAGCAGCCTTACCTCCCCTAGCACGCATCTGTGTGAAAGCAGCGTGACCTGGAGTATCAATGAACGTAATTAAATTGTCTTTGTGATTTACTTGGTAGGCACCAATGTGTTGAGTTATTCCACCATATTCACCTTCTTGAACTCGGGTGTTTCTTATTGCATCAAGAATTGAGGTTTTACCATGATCAACATGTCCCATGACTGTGACAATTGGAGGTCTAATACCAGCATTTGCTTCTTTAGTTGTCTTAGTATCTTTTTTAGCCATGTTGTTTTTATAACTTTGCAGGCAGTCATTTTACTTGTCCGCAGGTTCTTCATCTTCTTCTACAACTTCATCAGATTCTTTTTCTTCCGGGGTTTCCTCATCTTCGTTAGCAGGCTCCTCAGTGTCTTCAGTCTCTTCTTCTATAACAACTTCCTCTTCAGATTCTTCTTCATCTGTTGCTTTAGCAGCTTTAATTGCGGCATCCCAAACACCAACAATAGCTTCTTCACTCTTTTCACCACCAACAAAGCCACCATCTTCATCAAAAAGCCCTGTTGCTCCCTTAATATCTATTCTCCAATTAGTGAGTTTTGCAGCAAGTCTTACATTTTGCCCTTCTTTTCCTATAGCTAAACTTAGCTGATCTTCAGGAACAGATACTTGTGCTTCATTTTCTTCATGATTTACTTCAACGCCAGTCACCTTTGCAGGGGAGAGGGAGGCAGCAATAAATTTATCAATGTCAGGAGAGTGAGAAACAATATCAATTTTTTCACCGTGAATCTCTGAAATTATGGATTGAACCCTAACACCCTTTTGACCAACACAACTTCCTACAGGGTCAATTTTTTCATCAGAAGAAGACACAGCCATCTTTGTTCTGGCACCAGCTTCTCTTGCAATTGCCTCTATGACGACAGTGCCGGAAGCAATTTCAGGCACTTCTTGTTCAAAAAGTTTTA
>CAZTXE010000058.1:0-5352 GCA_964617305.1 uncultured Candidatus Saccharibacteria bacterium
CAAAACAGGCTTAATGTTTTTTTCTAATTCTGTAAGTAAGGGTTGAGAAGCAACTTTTACTTCTTCTGCAATTTCTTGTGCCTCGGCAGCAACAAATTTTCCTTTTTCAGAAACATCATCTGCAATATCCTTTATTTTTTTACGGGTTTCATCACCCTTGTCAGGAGCGTACAAAACACCCAAGGCTGCTCCAATAAGAGCTCCCCACATTATTCCGGAACTGAAACCAGGTCCATGATGATTACATTCTTTATGTGCCATTAATCCTTTAGACTCCTTATGGATCTAACTTCCTTTACTGCTTTATAACCATCCATAGCAGCACCAAAAAGGCCGCTGAGTAATGAAAGTGGGTTTGACAATATGCTACTAAAACCTTCAACACTCTCAATTATTCCATTTGCTTTCTTTATAGTGACTCGTAGTTCTTTAAGAACTAAAACCACATAAACACCAACAACAACAAGATTAAGTGTGAGAAGAGCTAATATAAATACTAGTATTGCTTGTATATCCATGGGCAGTTTCCGTACAAAGAGTATGAATGTTTACTAAAATTTAGTCAAGACTCATAGAGCTAATGTGTCTGAAGGAGTTGATTCGCTAACGTCTGTACCCAAAACCTCATCTAACTTTTCATTTGGCGTATCTTTAGTATCAACTTCAATTTCTCTAAAGATAATAGTTCTGATTTCCTCAGTCTCACGACCTAACTTGTTTACCACTAAGAAACTTAATGTGTTTAAACCAGGCCGTAATTTAATAGAGGTCACAAAACTCCCGTCTGTATCAATGACAACACGTTGATTATTAATAAGAAGAACACTATCCATATCGGTTTTACCTGTTACATCAAGGATTTCTGAATTTACAACAATGCTATTTTGGGGACTAAAAATCTCTATTTTCGGAGCTCCTGAATAATTTCTATATTGATAAGACAAATAGCCAAAGAAACTTAGAATCAAGACAGATATTATGATGGTTAAAATTAATCCTGGGGTAACAAGCAGTCGTGTTGGTTCCAATTTCTTAAGCTCAAATTTCTTCTTTTTTTCACTACCCTTCTCAAACTGATCTTCATATTCCCTTCTCCAAAAAGCAAGCATTTGATTAACATCTAAATCTAGGAAATCAGCATATATCTTTAAAAACCCCTTGGCATGAATCCCATCAGAGAAAACTGAATAGTCACCTTTTTCCAAAGCTTCTAAAAACTTAGGGTGTATCTTTATAAATTTATGAACATCTTCAAGAGTGAACTTTTTTTCTTTTCTTCTATTCTCTAATGTCTCACCAACAGGTTTCATATAGAATTATGATAGCAGGAATAAAATTTAAACGTATTACACTTGAGAGTCATAAATCTGGTCACTAACAGGATCTTCAGGTAGATCAATCATGTCCTGAGGAATATTACTCATAATAACCTTACGAGGCTTATTTCCAACAGCAGGTTCAACATAACCCTCTGCCTCAAGTTCATCCAATATTCTTGCAGCTCTTGCATATCCAATAGAAAGCCTTCTCTGCAAAAGGGAGGCTGAGGCCTTTTTAGCCATTACAACAATTTCAACCGCTTCATCAAACAACGCATCTTTTGCGTCACCACCAGCAGAAACACTTCTGGATTTATCTTGAATGTTGAATATATTTTCTTTGTATTCAGGCTCAATACCAGTACTCTTTAAATAATTCACAACCTTATTAACCTCACCATCTGTTACATAAGCACCCTGGATACGAATAGGTTTTGAGACATCAGGTGGAAGAAAAAGCATGTCTCCCTGACCCAAAAGTTTTTCAGATCCTGGTTGATCAATAATAACTCGGGAATCAACTTGGCTTGTGACGTTAAACGCCACACGACATGGAATGTTTGCCTTAATAAGACCTGTGATTATGTTTGTGGAAGGACGTTGAACAGTAAGGATTAAGTGAATGCCCACTGCACGTGCTAGTTGGGCTAAACGAATAATACTTTTCTCAACTTGTGCAGGATCAGCAACCATTATTTCTGCCAGTTCATCAACAACAATTACAATGTAAGGTAGCGCTTGGAACCCAGATTTTTCATTGTAACCATCTATATTTCTTGCTTTTGCACTTTCTAAAAGACTATATCTTCTCTTCATTTCATCAACAGCCCATCTGAAAACAGAAGATGCCTTATCAATATCCGTAACAACTGGAGTAAGAAGATGTGGGATATCTCTATAGTGAACAAGCTCAACTCTCTTAGGATCAATCATAATAAACTTACACTCTTGAGGACTACATCTATATAAAAGGCTCATTATTATTGAATGTAAAAACACAGATTTTCCAGAACCAGTAGCCCCTGCAACTAATGCGTGCGGCATCTTTGCAATATCATAGACTAAGGGAAGTCCAGCAACATCTTTTCCTAGAACAATACCTCTTTTTGATTTCATACCCTTCATTGGATCTGAGGTTAGAAGTTCTTTGAAGTGGACAGGGACACGTGTGTTATTCGGAACCTCAATACCAATCAGAGATTTACCTGGAATCGGAGCTTCAATTCGCACGGAACCCGTTGGTGAAGCAAGAGATAACGCCAAATCGTGATGAAGACTTGCAACACGAGAAATTCTAACCCCACTTGCTGCTTCTAAAGCATATTGCGTAACAGAAGGACCATAGTTTATTTCTTCTATCTTTGCTGCAATACCAAAGGATTTTAACGTATCAATAATCACCTTGGCACGTGCTTTCACGTCCCCTCTATCAACAGGAGAACTGGAAGCATCAAGCAAAAGATCAAGGGGAGGATTCTCCCAAACTCTATCTGAATAAGGAAGGCCGGGAACTGCCTTCTCAGAACCACCTATACCTGAAGGTACTTCATCAGATTTAGGTTCAGACATGGATGGAATTACTTCAAATGAAGATTTTGGTAAATCTTTTTTAGCTTCTCCTTTTTTCTTGCGACCCTTTTTTGAACTAGTATCCTCATCAGGAAACATTTCTGTACCAGAGGTTATCTTTATATCATCCTCTTCCTCCTCCTTATCCTTCTTACCACGTCTCCAAGGCATCACAGGTATTTTGTCTGCAAATTTACCAGAGTGTGCAACAAGTTCTTGCAAAGATAAATCAAGAATAAACAGCAAGGAAACAATTATCAAAACCAATAGTATTACTCCAGCACCTAAGCCACTAACGGCATCAGAGAGTATTTCTGCAAGTGCTTCTCCAACGTTACCACCATTTAGATTAATAACAGAAAGAAAGGATGAAGAGCTAAATAACAACCCAATTAAACCTAAGAAGATTCTTAGTTCAATAAATTTCCATTTGAGAGCTTGTGTATATAAAAGGCCACCAAGGGCCAGAATGAATGGGAGTAAAAGAGCAGCTATACCAAAAAGGTCTGTAACAATATCTTTCACCTTTGCATTTACAGTATAGGATGGGGCAAAAAAAGCAATAAATATAATTCCCGAAGCAATAAGCATTCCTGCTGAGACAGCAGTTTTAATTGTATCGGTCTTTACCTTCAGTTTGATCTTACGTTTTCTCCCTCGTCGGGCCATGGACATATGATAACAGAGGTTGGGGTTAGTGGAAAATAATTAAACTTTTACGCCGTGAACAAGAACCATGGGATATCTACCAGTTTGCTTTTTTAAGTATTTAAATACCTTCTTTTCAATATCTGCTTTTAACTTACCCCATTCTCTAGTATTTGTTTTGTTTTGAGCAACTAAACTATTAGCTATAGATTTCACTTCACCAACAAGTTCACCTGCTTCTTTTGCATAAACAAATCCTCGGGTTATGATATCAACCTTGCTACCATAAACTCCTTCACTTTCAATGATTGGAACTACCACTACAACTAAGCCATCATTTGAAAGTACTTCTCTATCTTTAAGTACCACAGGGGATACTTCCTCATCATTTCTACCTTCAATAGGGACAGGTTTCACTTCAATTGATGGTCCAGGGGAAGCAACACCACTTTCAAAAACAATACTATCACCATCTAAGAGTTCAAAAACACGTTCTTTTTCTACACCCAATTCAGAAATCATGTTTGTGTAGGCACGCATTCTACTTGGAGAACCACCAATAGGCATAAAATATTCAGGTTTTGCTAGAGCTGCCATAGTTATAAGATCTCCTCTTAGACCATGACCTGAGACATGAAGATTATTTTGAATCTCCGTATATATTACCTCCGCACCTAAAACTGTAAGGTCATCAATCAGACTTGCGACATCTTCCTTTGTACTTGGAGGTGCTGGATCTGCAGAAAATATTACAAGGCCATTTTCTTCAACGGCCAGGTTTCTATGTTCACCCCTACCAACTCTTGCAAGTGAAGAATTCCATTGACCATAACAACCAGCAACAAGATATAAAAGCTCACTACTTTCGTATTCTCTTGCTTGTCTATCTGTGATAAAAACACTGTCATCAAAATCTAAATAACCAAGTTTACGTGCAATTTCAACTCCATTTTGTATAGACCTACCAATAACAACCAGCTTTCTATCATATTTAACAGCACTATTAATGATCTGGTACATCCTGGAAATATTTGAGGAAATTGTCGTAACCAATACTTGTCTACCTTTAGCATCTTCAAACATCTGGTCAAAGGTACTATTTAACGTACTTTCAGAATGAACATAACCTTCGTGTGTAACTCCTAAACAATCTGACAAGAGACACAAAACTCCCTCTTCTCCATGATCAGCAATTGTACCTATATCAATAGGCTTGTCTAAAACAGGTGTCCAATCAAGTTTAAAGTCTGCTGCATGAAGAATAGTTCCTTGCGGTGTTTTAATCGCAAAACCCATGGCATCAGGAACCGAGTGATTAATGCCAAAGGCAGAAATCGTAAAATCCCCTATCCTTACTTCGGGAGTATCTGGCGTTAACAAATTAATCTCGGCAGCATCAGCAATTTGTTTTGAAGCCTTATCCTCGAGTGCATGCATAACAAATTCCTTTACAATTTCACTTGTATATATAGGAACCTGTAATTCTTGGAAAAGGTAAGGAACTGCTCCAAAGTGATCATAATGAGCATGCGTAATGAAAAGAGCCTTAAATTTATCTTTGTTTTCGATAAGATAATTGAAATCTGGAATTATTACATCAACACCAAGCATCTTACTGCTTGGAAAGGCTATACCACAATCAAAGGCAATCATGGTGTCACCGCATTCATAAACGAAAAGGTTTCCGTTAACATTAGAGGTTCCTCCAATAACTTGGATCTTTACTTGCTTATTGTTACCTCCAGTGACGATTTGTCTAATCTTATCTATGGGCATATTGTTTAACGTTAACACGTTTTAGGTGTATTGAGAAATT
>CAZTXE010000059.1:0-5342 GCA_964617305.1 uncultured Candidatus Saccharibacteria bacterium
GATCCCCAATGGTGATTCACTTATTAGGTGCGTTTTATTAATGAAATTACTGTGCTAAGGCTTCCAGACGTGCTGCGTCTTCTTTACTGATGAATTTGAAGAGCTTCATTCCGTCTACCTCTGCTTTGGCAGCTTTTCTGCCATTCTCGGTAGTTACCAGCTCTACTTCTGCATCTGGAACCTCAACCTTTTGTTTTGTTTTAAGGTTGTAAAATTGCATGTAAAAATTATAGCACTAATACATTATGTGTGTTTTGAGGTTAGTGTATCGGTAGGGGTTTGATATTTTAGGTTCGTTTGAGATAAAGATAGAGAGCTATGATAATTGTGATGGGTGCTGAAAAAACTTTGTTTGAAAGGCTTAAGGGGATATATGTTGTTATATGTAAGGAAGAGTGGCTTCCCCTCCCTTATAGCGTTTATAATGGATAGTTTTCTTTTTGAGATGATTTTGCCTTGTTAAATTGATCCTTTATAGTGTCTGTTATTTTGAGGCTGCCTTCTGCAACTTTAGCCTGGAAACGTAACCCGGCATTATAAATTTTTTCTACCAAATTCAACCATGGCGATGGGGTATCATCATCTCGTAAATACATTCTCCTATATTCTTCCTCTACACGTTGTACTTCTTTTGGGTCCATGGGAGCGTCTGTTTGTTCTTGCGGAGTTTCATAAATCACAATGGTATCAAATGCTTCCATTGGAAAACTTAATGTGGCACGACCATCTTCCCCCGCAGAGGTTGTATTCGTAAAATGTGCGGAAATAGTTCCATCAGAACTTATTGTGCCTTTCCAAGGGCCTCCCACATTTCCATTTAGTGGCCCTCCCCCAGATGCTACCCCAGGAACAGAAAACCAACCTTCGTATTGACCTGAGAATGTTCCATCCCTACCCCCGGTGAAGTTGCCCCAAAATCTACCGCCAAAGGTTACTTTGTACTTACCTCCACTAATAGATGTAAAAGTTCCGTTGACCGCCCCTCCTCCTGGATCAAAATCCATGGTTACTGTGCCTGTTTGGCCCTCTACAGAATACCAATTGCCTCTGGCTTGTATATTTTTAGCAGATACTTCCTTTGGAAACAAAAGAAAGCCACCTAAAAGGCAGCTGACTAAAATAAAGTACCTGAACGGAGATTTATTCACTATGCATAAATCTTATGTAAATAATTTCTAGTTGTCAAAGAACCTTACATTGACAACTACTGAATATTGTGTGGATAATTGTATAATGCCCAAATCTAACGACCAGCATGGGTTTTCCCATATCTTACTTATTGTTGGTATTGTGGCAGTAGGAATTGTAGGTCTTGGAGTTATTGGTTCAAGAAAGAATGCACAAATTCAGAAGGATTTGAAAGCGTATGCACAAGAAGCCCAAGCTTTAGTTAATGATGAGGCGATAACTAATTCTGCGGAGATAATCGAGTTTGTTAATCAGGTAGAGTCTTGTCCTTCTTTGAGCCCTCACGATGAGGATCTCTCCAAACAGTTGATTATGCAAGTGGCCCCTTCTGGGTTTAAGGCCAACAAATTCCCACAACTGGATTTTACAAAGATACCCCTATTCATATTAGATGGCACTCTTTATTTTGCAAAAGTAAACTATGATACTTCCGCAGATATGGATTTATTAGAACAAATTTCTCCTAAACTTGCTCAAAAGGTGCTAGCCTGTTATTTTGAGGATCGGCATGTGCCTTTGCTTCCTAATTTTATGCATGTCTCTTCGGAAGAACATATAAAGAATGTAGGTATTGTGATGGAGAAGAGTATAGACAATATTGAGGATCTCCTCGAGGATATTGGAGATCATCCCACGGGGGATATGGCTCTACGAAAGAAAGAATTGGAAAGTGCTCTTCAGGTACGCAAAAAGAAACTTGAAGGTGCGCGGTATCAGATAGGGGCCTTTGCTCCCCCAGAACATATGGTGTTAGTTATTTCAGATACGCACAACAGTGACCCAAATCGTTATGTCGCCACATTAATACATGAGTATGTCCATTTCGTCAGTTATCAATCAAACGGAAATTTAGAAAGATTTTGGTATGACGGATTGGCGGATTACTTCACAAGGGAAATCATGGAAAAGGTTGGGCGTACGTATGCAACTAGTTACATTGTTCCCGTGCAGCTTGTTACAGAAATGACAAAAGATATTCCAGAGGAAAAACTTCAGGAGTTACTATTTTCCAACGACCAAGCAGCAGTAGAACGTCTTATGGATGCTACATATGGTAAAGGGTTTTATGAAAAACATAGAGCCAATTTTGAAAGCACAATAACTACAGACACGAAGAAGGCGGAGAGAGTTGCAGAACCCATTTTTAAGGATATAAGGGCTATTCGATGAACAAAAGAAAAGCAATATTATTATTAGCAGGGATTTTATTATTAGGGTATTTAATTTATACAAAAACTGTTTCTTCCAATAATACTGAAGGAGACTCAGGAACTATTTTTACACCACAAGAGGTGGTAACTATGTATATGAGAGCAACCTTAGGAACTATACCTGGCTCTCTTATAGATTATGATTTAGCCAAAACATTACTTACAGATGACATGTTATCGCAATGGACAGATGATAGTTTTGTTCCTATAAGCTATGGTATTCAGCAAGGCCCTGATTCAATAGAATTTATTGATTCAAAAATATCCGAAGATAACGCAACTGTGAGAGTTTGGGGTTACTGGGGAGAAGATGTTGGTAGAGATTGGACCTTTGTTCTTAAGAAAGAAGATTCAGCGTGGTTGATTTACGGTATTAAGGTGGTAGAACCAACTGATAGACAATAGCTTGCTATTTGATTGGTACCGAACTGGATGATTACTACCGATAACTTTGTTTTAAACTTTAATCCAATTTCCCTCCGAAACAACGTTGATTTTATTTTCACTTACCACGACTGCAGAACTATCATCCAAAGCATAAACAGGAAAATCTATATCTTTTGAATTTCTTTCAACATTTTCTTTTGTTAGTTTTGGAAACCATTTTGATTGGTAGTGAGGTACTGTATAGAAATTCACATAATTCAAACCCTTTTTCACACTATATTCATTTTCTTCTCTCTCGAATAAATTATTCTGTAGTGAAACGTCTACCCGAGGGTTAGTTATCTGACTTCCAGCGCTTATTCCTACATAAATCTTTGTCTTAAGCAATTCAGGTAAGATTTCTTCTAACCCTGATTTTCTAATCCAATGCATTAAGTGAAATGTGTTACCTCCGCCCAACATTAGTATATCTGCCTCTTGCAGTCTAGGTAACCACTTTTCTTTTGAAATCGCGGAAATATCAACAATATCAAAGCTTTTAAGTCCCAGTGTATAGGTTTTATTAAAATCATCTAATAACCAATCTTTATGACCTGGCACCACATTTGATGCTGTTGGAATATATGCCAGGGAGGTCTTCCTAGGTTGTTTGTTTACGAGGTCAAACATTGTATTAGCAAGTGTTTTATTTTGTATTCCAGCGGAGGTTAATAGCAGTTTCACGGGAGTATTATAGCAGTTAGAGTAAGAGCAGCGTGGCTCGCCAGGTGGGATGGTTTTCGAACCTCTACCGGTTGTTTCATAGATGTGGCGGTGTTGGGGAAGTGGGTTTTTGTGTAATTCGGGATTAATGTCTCTTATCTTAATTCTTGTTCAATATGTATTTCGCCATGGAGATCTTCGAGCATGAGTTTCTTTATTTCCGAGTAATCTTTATTTTGTCCAATAAGCCAAGATAATTTAGTTACCATGGATTCCATGCTCATATCATGTGCTGGAATTGCCAGATCGTGCTGTGCTAAGTATTGTCCAGTTTCATTTACTTGGAAATTAGATATTCCACTGGGAGCTTGAGTGGTTACTACTATTGGTATCCCGTTTTCTTTCAAGTATTCAAAGAATGGATACAACTTTTCATTTGGGTCCCCAGCACCAAATGCTCTAAAAATCACACCTTTTAGCGCATTTTCCTTAACTAAGTTAACTAAAACTTCTGCTTTTAGTCCAGGGTGTTCTGTGATTGAAACTATTTTGTCTGTTTCGAAACGGTTTATCACCACTAAATCCCCAGAGGATTGTGCTAGTGGATTTCTTTTGCTTAAATAGCTGTTATGTCTTTCCAGGGCTTTCTCATCGACTCTTATATATCTACCAATTTGACCCAGGGACCCGGTTATAAAAGATTTGAATGGGTCATAGTCGTAATCTGTTCCTTTTTTAACTCTGGTTCCAGTTATAACTTTGCTACCGAATACGGCCATCACACCTTTAATATCCGTGTATTTCCATACACATATTCTTAGCGAGTTTACAAGGTTGGTTGTGGCATCACTGCCTAAATATCCTAGAGGAACCTGAGCCCCAGTTAGCACCACCGGTTTATCTATATTATCTAGGGCAAATGACAATGCAGATGAAGTGTATCCCATTGTATTTGTGCCATGCATTACAATAAAAGCATCATAGTTTTCATATTCTTTTTGAATCGTGTTAGTTATTTTAGCCCAATGCTCGGGCAAAACGTTAGAGCTATCGATATTAAAAAGCTCTTTAACATCGTAACCAATATCAGTGCCCCAGGTTTTCTTAATTATTGTAATTGCGTTTTCTACAATCTTACTAAAGGAGTGAGAATCCGATTTCATGTCTTCGTTGGCTTCTGTGACCGCAACGTTCCCAGCTATTGTACCTCCTGTGAACAATATAAGAATATTTTTTTGCATACGAAAATTATAAGTCAATATTTGAATACTGCAAGTTTCTGGTTTTTATATAGATATAAATTAATAGGCTTTTTCTGAATAGTTTAAGGGGTATAGTTTGATCAAAGGGTAGAGATTGGCTCGCCAGGTGGGATGGTTTTCGAACTTCTCTAGAGTATCTATAGCATGTTGAATTATTTAATCTCTTTTATGAGTCTGATATATTGAAATATTGCTGTTGCGGCTAGCAAATGCCATAGGAGGTGAGTCCCCCAACCTAGAGTGTTGCATATATATAAGTCAACTTTTGTAGAAGCTAAAGCGAGAATAAAAGTAAGCACAATCATTGTGCTTTTCTTAAATCCCCTTTTGTTCTTTTTTCTTAAAGCTACTAGTAGCTGAATCAGAAAAAGGATCAATATTAGGTAGTGGGTTGCGAATGTGAATATATGTGTTGGTAAAAGGAATAGGCCAAGTGATTCAGTTATAAGTAAAAGTACTGCGTAGAACAAAACCTTCATTTTCAACCTGTACAATAATCCAAAAATCATATTTGTTAGCAATGAATAAAGAGCTATTACATCAATAAATAGAATTGTAGGATTGGGTATTACCCTATATAGCAGACTAGTTA
>CAZTXE010000060.1:0-5165 GCA_964617305.1 uncultured Candidatus Saccharibacteria bacterium
TGCATTTTTAAATATAATAGTTGATCTCTTGCTATAGACTGAATGTCGTGGCTGGGGGACAGGGACTCGAACCCCAATTTCCGGGATCAAAACCCGGCGTGCTACCATTACACCATCCCCCATCAGACGTTGCAATTATATTGTAAAATAAGGCAATGCACAATTTAAAGTTAAAAGTAAATAAAACAACATTTGTTACACCCAAAAACATAAAGATTGATTTTGATGTTGTATCTCCTTCTGATTTCACCTTTAAGGGAGGACAACATATCAATATAATGGTTGGAGATAACCTTGTAAGGCCTTATTCCATATGCTCTGATCCTGTTAATCCCTCTGAATTATCAATTGTAGTATCAGTGGGACATGAGGGATCAGGTTCAAAATATCTAAAGGAGTTGAAAAAGGGTGCTGAAGTTTCTGCAGTAGGTCCTGCAGGAAAACTTAGTATAAAAACACCTATGAAGGAAAATCTTGTATTTGTAGCTACAGGTACAGGAGTATGTCCCTTCATTGCTGATTTGTATGAGTTGGCAGCAGGAAAGGTACTAAAGAACATTAAACTATACTTTGGAGTCATTAATGAAGAAGAAAGGTTCTTTATTGATGAACTTGAGGAATTCAGAAAGGTACTCCCCTTCTTTGAGTATGATCTTTGCCTATCTAAACCTTCTAAGGAGTGGCAGGGTAACAAAGGTCGTGTAACAGAGTTTGTTAGGTTTCTAGCACCAAAGAATACTCAGGTTTATATATGTGGGCATAAAGACATGGTGGCTGAGGTCAAGAAACTCGCTATTGAAGCAGGAGTGTCTGAAGATAATATTATTGGGTAGAACTAGTATTAACTACTTCTAGGAATTTTCTTTTAATATCATCAAATTCTAAATGTCCCAGTATTTCCTCTTTATTTAGCCAATCTAATTGTACTATCTCTGCCTTGCAGTTAATTTCTTTTGAAGTAGTAAGAATTCCAGTAAAGTAATAGGTCACACCTTTTTTACCAGCTCTGTCCGGTTTCTCCTCTCCATATATAAATTCATTGACAATACCTGTATCTGTGAGGTCATAGTCAGTAGGTAAGAGTTCAAGTTCTTCATTTATTTCTCTTTCTAGCCCATCTCTAATAGAGGAATCAGTAGGATCAATCTTTCCTCCTATGAATGTCCAAAAGTTATTCTTGTGCTTAAGCAAAAGATACTTTCTCTCTTCGGCTGGCGAATCTCTATATATCACTGCAACGACTCCATTAATTACTTCCATGTTGTGATTATACAATACGAGTATTTTTAAAAGCTTTGTGGGTAATGGTGGGCGGTGAGAGATTCGAACTCGCGACCTTCCGGATGTAAACCGGATGCTCTAACCAACTGAGCTAACCGCCCTTGTAACGGAGCAATTTTATCATAAAACAACAAATACGTCGCTTCTACTGCTTACTCCTAAAGTCTTTTCTCACTAATCAAATTACGGCAATAACCAGGTAGTATAGGCCCATAGCATTGACTGGTGGCTGGTTTCACGCTATAATACCCTTGTTAATAAAAGAACGCTTAGTTTTGGTTAGAACCTGTATAGCCCACAGTTTCATGGCAATACTAGGCGTTCTTTAATTTGTTCGAACATAACAATAGGAGAGAAATCATGAACGTGGAAATGGTTGAATTTATCTTTCGGGCCCTTCTAGTCCTGGAAGGACTTTGTTTTCTTATATCAGTTTTCTACCTTGTACAAGCAATCTATTACAAGGGGAAAGAAATGAATGCTGAAGAGAAGAAGAGAAGTATAAGGGTCCGATCGGATGCAGAGCACGTAGAGTGGGAAAATGCAGTCCACCAAGTACTGGTTTGGAAAGATAAAGCACAGTCTGCATTCCGAAATGGACTGTTCGGAATATTATTCACCATAGTTGCCTTGAAAGGTACCGAGATGCTATGGCTATATGTAAACTAGGAAAAACATTTCCTGCAGGCACCCCTTAAACGAAAGTTTGATAGGTGCCTGTTTTTTTGTGGACAAAGAATGTGTACGTAAGAAGTTGTATAATATGAATATGCGTAAAGGCAGTAGATTCCTAACAATTTTTACAATTGTTTACATCATATTTCTTTCGCTATTTTCATTTGATTCCCTGGAGGTATCCATTTGGGCATTTCTCATTCATATGATACCTTCCTTCTTACTCTTAATTGCATTGGTTATCTCACTTAAGAATGCAAAGCTTGGTGGTGGAATATTCTTGTCTTTATCAATTGTTGCAACCTTCTTCTTTTCAACTACATTAAATGCAATTGCATTTCTAATAATTACAGTTCCCCTACTTCTTATTGGAATTGCATATATTTCTCTTGCAACAAAGGGTGTGAAGCAATTACTAGTTCCTGTTGTATCTGTACTATTTCTTACTACCTTGTTTGTTTTTGTAATATCTTTATTCTCAATTGGAAATGATGTTAGAAACACTTGTAAGGGAGCTATGAAGTTTCATGAAGGAGATTGTGTAACAGCCTTGTCTTTGTATTTAGACTCTGAAATCTCTACCTTAGCCGAGCGTAAAAGAGCTGTGTGGACATTAGGCCAACTGGGGGACGGCAGAGCCTTACCTGTTTTGAATAAATACTTAACTGGAGAGGCATGTGATCATGAAACAATGCTTTGCCAATATGAACTTGAGAAAGCAATCAAGTGGTGTTCTACAAATGAAAATATACTAAGTCCTATCTGGCAAAGACTTTTCTTATAATCGACATTTAATCTATAATTGTCTTACAGTGAAATTTCTAAGAGTATTACTTGTTTTATTAATATTTGTAGCAGCAACCCTTACCCGTGTGAATCTATTTGATGAATCAGGTAGAGATATCAATACATATAAAAGAGCTGTTGAGGAATTCTTGGAAGGTAAGAATCCTTATGAATGGACTGTTAAAACCTATGATTCTGCAAAGGATCCTTGGAATCATGGTTTTGCTACCCTACCAGGATTACTCTTTGTTAATGCACCCTTATATCTAATACATCTGAGTAGTGATATTTCTTTAGATATCTTGTGGAAGATACCTGTGTTACTTGCTGATCTTGGTATAGGTCTATTTCTATTTAAGACACTAAATAAGAAAAACTATTATATGGCTGTGTTTGGGCTTGCTGTATGGCTATTTAATCCCTATATGCAGGTTATAGGCAAGTATTCGCATACAGATCCTATTGCAATATTTTTCTTATTATTAGGTCTTTATTTCTTGGAGGAAGATGATGTGTTGGCTGGTGTGTTTTATGCTCTCGCTGTGGCATTTAAAACATTCCCCTTAATACTATTACCTCTATTTTTAATAAAGAGTGATAATAAGATAAGGTTTATAACTGCTGCCGATATTATTGGCTTTGCATTGAGTGTTCCCTTTATGAGCAGTATTTATGATTTTACTACATATGTGAAGGGGGCTTTATTGGTGCATGGTTCTCGTATTATGCAAGGTCGTCCCTTTCTGTTTTATATAAGTTATTACTACAAAATAGAATTGTTTCAAATAATACCTACCAGTGTTTATGCAAAACTTGCTCTGTTTTCTGGTTGGATAGCCTCCATACTTGTTTTATTTAAGAACAAGAACTTTGATAAATATGTACTTAGCTTAATTTGTTTCATACTCTTTTATGCCTTTACTCCCGTTTTAAATAGAACCTATCTTTTGTGGTTTATGCCCGTATTGATAGTTGCGCTATCTAAATTAGTTAGCACAAAGAAATTCTATCTATACTTTTTGAGTTTGACAGGGTTCTATTCATTTTATTTTTGGTATATATCTCAATGGAAAGATGGTTTCCACATATGGCACCCTTAATTGGTAAGGTAAAACACAAGTTACAGGTACTTTCTACATATGATTGGATATTTGGTTTTGTTCTATTGTCTGTTTCTTTTCTTAGTTTCTACAAGTTAGGTTCAATGATCTTTAACAATGATGCCCATTTTTGGTATGAGAGAACATTTAATTTCATTGAAGCTTTGAAGAAATTTGATTTTGCAGGTACATATCAGAATCCAAAACCTGGTATTACTATTATGTGGCTATCAGGACTCAGCACAGAAGCCTTCTTTACTCTTTACAAGGGAATATTTGGATTTAGACCCCATCTATATACAACTGATACATTCTCATATATACACTTTGCTGCTAGAGCTCCTCTTGTCTTGTTGAATCTAGGTTTCCTAGTATTTTTTTATATGAAGGTAAAAAAGCTTTTTTGTGAAAAAACAGCTTTGTTTGCAAGCATTCTGCTTGGTTTTCAACCTTTTTTCATTGCAACATCAAGGATATTCCACGCAGATAGCACGTTAACTGTGTTTATGGGAATATCTGCACTTCTTCTGGTTGATTATCTGGTGAACAGGCAAAAAGACTCTAGACTCATACTTTCAGGTATCTTTGGTGGTTTAGCTGTACTAACAAAGCTATCCGGTGTTTTCTTACTTCCCTACTCTGCTTTACTTCTTATTATTTACGCTCGAGTATATAAGAAAGCAGTACCTTTGTATATCAAGAGGCTTAGTATTTGGATTGGCTCTATGCTAGCTACCTTCTTTGTCTTATTTCCTGCTATGTGGGTAAAACCATTAGTTACACTAAACAGGCTCTATTTAGAGGCGTTCACGTTAACAGGTTCTGGTAGGGATGGTATTAGTCCATTTCATCACTATCTTGAAATATTTCCTGATTTCATTACACCTGTACTTCTTGTTTTGGTATTAGTAAGTATTTTCTGCCTAAGTATTAGAAGACATGAAGGGGGTAAAGCAAGGCTAGCGGAAAACTTCTTAGTACAAGCTGTTGTTGTATTCATCTTCTTCTACCTACTTCAAATGTCTGTGGTGTCACAGAAGATGCCAAGGTATCTAGTACCACTGTTTCCCTTTCTCTCAATTATTGCTGGATTCGGATTAAGTAGGCTGTTTAAGATTGCTAGTAAGAGAATTCATATTTGGTTAATACTCGTTTTTCTGGTAATTAACTTGTTACCTATTATTAGTTATTTCCCACACTATGCATTCTATGTTAATGAACCCGGAAGAGACTCTTTTGATTGTTCCTTATGTTCTGAGGTTGGTTCCTACATAAACAACATGGAAGATACCCCTGAGTTTAATGTGTTAATTGATTCAATCA
>CAZTXE010000061.1:0-5048 GCA_964617305.1 uncultured Candidatus Saccharibacteria bacterium
CCCCATTCCTCCCGGTGATTGTTGGGATGTTCCTTGATGATCTAAATTTTTTTCCATAACTA
The DNA here is from genome assembly GCA_964617305.1 of uncultured Candidatus Saccharibacteria bacterium. Lineage (GTDB taxonomy): Bacteria > Patescibacteriota > WWE3 > UBA101185 > UBA10185 > CAZTXE01. The sequence goes on from CAZTXE010000061.1 coordinate 63, forward strand.
AATCCCCTACTGTTTTATTGTTTATAACTGAAGAACCAAAATCTATAACATTTGTATCTCTTGCAATATCTTCACCACTAACAAGCTTTGCTATACCAGCACTAAGAATTAGTAAATCTGCATTTAAGGACTTACCACGTTTGTAATCCTCTATAATTTTGATATCCCAACCATTTGTTTTCAAAAAATAAGCGATAGGTTTACCAACAAGGTCACCACCACCTACAATGATTGCTTTTTTGTCTTTGTTTTTGATGCTAATTGAGTCTAAGAAGTACTCACAGGCTTTAACAACTGGGCTACTAAAGGACAAATCGCCTGCATAGTATTTTTCCATTGCTTTGTGACTTAATATATCTACATCCTTTTCTTGCGGTATTTTATTAAGAATTTTGTATAAACTTTGTCTTGGAAGAGGAAGTTGTACTATTATCTTTGTGATTTCTTCGTTGTTTAGTGTTTGTGTTATGTTTTCTTCAAGTTCATTGTCACTTAAAGTATCTGCATATTTGTAGACCCTTACATCTATCCCTAACTTCTCCCCTACTCTCTGTTTTAAAGCTACATACTTGTTTGAGGCCTCATTGTTACCTACCTGAATAATACCTAGCACAGGGGTAACCTGTGTTTGTTTAAGGTGTTCTATGATTTCTTTGTCTAATTTCTTGGCTTCTTTCCTACCATCAAATATTTCCATCTGTGAAATGTACCATAAACACAAAGACCCCCGCTTTCGCGGGGATCTAACTTTTATATATAAATAATTCCTCCCGATGTGACGTAACCCTCAGAGGGCGTTCCCTGGTGCCAAAGTGGGTACCACCCCTAAAGCTTTAGCTTTAGGTTTTTAGTCCCCGCGGCGTAGGTGTCGAGACACTATCACCCTATTGCATCCACGGTCACATCAGGTCTAGAAGAAAGACTTTCGTCTAACCTATCTATATTTTAATTCAAAGATGAAAATGTTGTCAAATCAAAAACCAAGAAGAGATAAACCAAGACCAAGTAGAGGAAAGATAATTCTCTCCGTCATACCGGTCAAAATGAGAAATAACAAAATCCACACTCCATAGCGAGCCATCTGAATCCATTGATATGACAACTCCTCTGGCAATAAGCCATGAACAACTTTGAATCCATCTAGAGGGTTTACAGGTAGCAAATTAAATATGGCAAGGATCAGGTTGTACTTAACAACAAGCTCCACAAAGATAGAGAGTAATCCCCCGCCAATTACAGGTAATACGAGATGGTAGAACAAAGAAAATAGAATTGCCAAAAGTATATTTGATGCAGGACCTGCAAAAGCAATAATGGCAGTATCCCTTTTCTGATTTTTAAGATTAATAGGGTTTATAGGTACAGGTTTACCCCACCCAAAACCTACTAGAAGCAGTAGGAGTGTTCCTGTGGGATCAAGGTGTGCTCTAGGATCAAGGGTTACTCTACCCATGAGTTTTGCTGTGGAATCTCCAAGCTTATTTGCAACATAAGCATGTGCAAACTCATGAAATGAAAGAGAAATAATAAGAGCAACAGCAACAAGCACAAAGATCAAAAGACCAGTCAATATATTTGGTGAGCTAAAGATGATATTAAATAACATACGGGGATTATTATAACAGTTGCAATCAATTAAAAAGCCCCTGCAAAGTTTAAAGTTCAAACTGTGCAGAGGCCTGATTTTCGATCCCGCAATCGCATACCAATAAACGAATAAACAAGGGCAATTGCGGGGGCTGAAGCGGTGGCCGGAGCGGTGCGGGCGCATGGATTCCATTTTATTTGATTTGTAAAGCGGCTCTGCCACTCTTTAGAAATCAAACCAGGAATCTTAGGGCCCAACGGGGCGTACGGCTCTATGCTTCAGTGGAATGTATTATAAACCAGACAAGACCCCCAGTCAACCCTATAGGTTATTGTGGTTGGTGTGGCGATGGGGTATTATAGGTATTGACATTCTCCCCCACCCTTAAGTTGTATATATATGTTATATGGAGAATTGAAATAATTGTTATGAAAATATTTAACTTTATAAAAGAAGCAATAGCCGAGTTCAAAAAGGTACAGTGGCCAACCAGAAAACAAACAATTCGTTTGACTGTACTAGTCATTGCTGCTAGTGTCCTTGTTGGATTATTTATTAGCGGTGCAGATTATTTATTTACGGAAGCAATAGAGCTTCTACTAAAGTAAGGAAAACATGCCTGAAGATACAAAAGACATTGCAAAGGAATTAAGTAAGGAAGATAGATCTGAAGTTGAAAAAGTAAGTTTACTTGTTTTTAATGAAGATGTATCTCCAAGAGCTAAGTGGTATGTAGTACATACCTACTCAGGGCATGAAAAGAAGGTAGCAAGTCTTGTTGAATCAAGAGTTGAAGCAAGAGGTTTTCAAAATAAGATATTTAAAATATTAATTCCTACTCAACAAAAGATTGTTGTAGCCGACGGAAAAAAGAGAAAAGTTAATGAAAGACTTTTCCCCGGATACATCATGGTTAATATGATAATGGGTGACGAAGCATGGTATATTGTCCGCTCCACCAAAGGTGTTACAGGCTTTGTAGGCACTGGAAACAAACCAACACCACTTCCAGAAAAAGAAGTTGAGGCTTTGATGAAATTTATGACTATGGAAGCACCTAAGTTTGAAGCAAGATTTAGAGTTGGCGACTCCGTAAAGATAAGCGATGGTCCCTTCCTAGACTTTTTAGGTAAGGTTGATGAGGTTAACGAGGACCAGGGTAAGGTCAGAGTCTTAGTATCTGTTTTTGGACGTGAAACACCTGTTGAATTGGACTTCATACAGGTTGTAAACATTTCATAGTCTGATAGAATAGCAAAGTTCCAGAAAGAAACATGGCAAAGAAGGTAAAAAAAGTAAAAGCAATAATTAAACTAAACATACCAGCAGGAAAAGCAACTCCTGCACCTCCCGTTGGACCAGCACTAGGTCAACACGGAGTTCCTCTTATGGAATTCTGTAAAGAATTTAATGCTAGAACAAAGGACTTGGCAGGTGACATCATTCCCGCAGTTCTAACTGTATATGAAAACAGATCTTTTGATTTTGTTACAAAAACCCCTGTTACATCAGCCCTTATTATGAAGGCAATCAAGCTAAATAAAGGCAGCGATAACCCAAGTAAGGAAAAGATAGGCAAAATATCAAAAGCACAGCTGGAAGAAATAGCAAAGATAAAAATGCCCGATTTAAACACAAATGGCATGGAAGAAGCAATAAAGATTATTGCAGGAACAGCTAATTCAATGGGTGTGGAGGTAGCACAATGAGTTCAAACAAAACTCCAATGAAATTAACCGATGCAATAAAGGCTGTTAAGGATAATGCACGGGGTTCATTTGATGAATCAGTTGAAATGCACATAAACTTTATTCTTGATGTAAAACAAGCAGATCAACAGTTAAGAACTACTACTACTCTCCCCCACGGTACAGGTAAGGATGTAAAGGTAGCTGTATTTGCTGAAAAAGAAATAAAGGAAGCAGACCTTAATCTTACAGAAGAAGATGTTTCAAAGATTCAAAAAGGAAACCTAGTACCAGGTAAGGACTTTGATGTATTAATCGCTCAACCTAAGTTTATGGCACAACTCGCAAAACTAGGACCAATTTTAGGACCTGCTGGAATGATGCCAAACCCAAAAACAGGAACTGTAACAGAAGATGTGACAAAGGCAGTCACTTCTTTTAAACAAGGTAAGGTTGAACTAAGAACTGAGCAAACAGCACCAATAATTCACACCTTGATTGGAAAGATAAGTTTTGAAAACAAACAACTTGAAGAAAACTTCATGGAAGTTGTAAGTACCCTAAGATCTAACAAACCAATCAAAGCAAAACCTAACTGGATAAAAGATATCTTTGTATGCTCATCCATGGGTAAATCAGTTCTTGTAGATACTACCTCATTATAATTCTCTATTTTAATTAGAATATTGGTCCTTGATTGCAGTAAGATAGTGCAATATATTGAGATTAATGAGCACATCCTGGATCAGGTCAATAGCAACATTACTGGATAACATAGCGGCAGCATGGTTTAGCTTGATACTAGTTTATACACAAACAACACCCACCTTGATTACTTATACAATAAATTTGCTGAGAGCTATCACTTTTGGTACAGTATTTTTGTATATATCAGTTGTAATAAAAGAAAGATATCTGTAAATGACCTATCAAGAAGTAATAACACAACTCATAAACACTGCCTCTTTCAACACTTCCATCTTCTTAATAGCAGTGTCCTTAACAGTTATTGCGATAGAGTTGCACAAGAGAAGAGTAGGACCAAAAAAACCGAAATAGGTTGACATGAGTAGGTTTGAGGGCTAAACTAGCAACGTACCAAAGACAGCAAGGGCCAAAAGCTTAATAATCTTGCCGAGGAACAAACACATAACATGTGATTAACGTCTTTGGTAAAAAGACGTTTTTTTATAGGAAAAATAATGCCAAACCAAATAAAAACAGACAAGGTAAATAACTTAAAAGAAAAGATCAAGACTGCTAAGTCTATTATCTTTGCTCATTACCACGGGCTTGATGCCAACAAGGTAAATGAACTAAGAGCAAAAATAACAGAAACTGGTGGTGAAATGATTGTTGAAAAAAACACCTTGATGAAGGTAGCTTTAAAGGAAGAAGATCAAGATGGAGCCAATGCTGAATTAACAGGACCAGTCGCAACTTTCTTTTCCTATGAAGATGCAATCTCCCCTATTAAGGTACTCGCTGAATTTGCAAAAGAACTTCAGGTACCTGAACTTATTGCCGGATTTGTTGACGGAAAGTTAACATCAAAGGATCAACTAACAGTGTTGAGTCAATTACCATCCAAGAAAGAACTACTTGCTAAGGTAGTGGGAAGCCTTAATGCTCCCCTATCTGGGTTTGTAAATGTTCTTGGTGGTTCTCAGAAAAAGTTTGTACAAGTTATTTCTGCAATAGCAGATGAAA
>CAZTXE010000062.1:0-5003 GCA_964617305.1 uncultured Candidatus Saccharibacteria bacterium
TTCATTGCGCGGGATTGAATCAAGAAGTGCCTGTAATCATCAAATAAACTATCTCCAATTATTTTATTAGCAATTTTGTCATTTAGGTGAAGCCATTCAACACTAAACCAAGCTAGATCGGCATCAATCTTTGTTACAAATTCTGAAATCTTTTGGTAAAAGGCACCAATTTTTTCTGAAGTAACATTCTTTGAATAAAGAAGAGAAGCAAACAAAGATACCCTAGAAGCAACATAGATCAGGTCTTCTTGTTCCTTTATAGCCTTAAGTAAAAACTTAGGAGTTAACTTGGGTGAATTTATATTACCTTTATACTTACCTGTGAATGCTTTAATTAAACCTTCAACAGAAACAAGGTCTTTTGCAATCTTAGGATCATCAATACCTGAATACAGATCAGAAAGATCCCACACAATATTTTCTGCTAATATCTTTTTCTTTTTTGACATATTATTTTTCTACCTCGTAAATCTTTACCACAGTTTCACCATCCTTGGCAATCCTATGCACCTCTTTTTTAGTGAAATACTGAGGAAATGACCAATCATTAAAAAAGGACAGAGGGCGTTTAATGCCTATTGCATAGAATTTCTCTCCAGTACCAGCACCAGCATCCATGTACCACTCAGAAATTGTTTTTACCTCATTTGAAATAAACTTGTATTGATATTCTCTTGATGCATTTTGTTCATTTACCCAAGTATTTATTTCATTCCAATATCTTTGGAGGGGAAACCCAAAAAGAGGTGCTTTTTCAGTCACGTGATATTCTCTAGTTCTGAAATTCTCTACAAACTTACCGCACTTTGTTAACTGCCCTAACCTATCCTCCTTTTCCTTACAGACAAAACTAAACATTACTTCCTGTTCCCACGGGTATTCAATAGAGTGATCAATAAAAACTATATAGGATTGATAGATCAAAAAAGACAAAATACAGGCTATTAAAAACATAAATACCTTTTTAAGTAATCCTGGAAATTTCTTTATTAAATTAACCAGAGTGATACCTAAAACAATTGTAAGGGGTATCAAAAAGTTATATATGTGAGTGCCAGGCTTTCTGACAAACAATTCAAAGACTGCATAATTGACACCAAACCATAAAAGATACATCCCGGTAGATTTAATGAAAAGAATACTTAGGGCCGTAACCAAGATATACAAAGGCAACATCAAAAACGGGTTATATAAGTTAATTAGAAACTCATATCTCTCATAATTTAAATGGCCTGTTCCCATACGACGTTCAAAATAATTCCTATTGGCATCATCTGTTACTTGCGTATCAACATAAGGAACTAAGAATGGTAATAAGATAATACAACCAAAGATCAGGTTAATTGCTAACACCTTAATCTTATCTCTAGTGGTAACACTAGAATCTTTAATAAACATGACTAGAAAATAAAGTATAGGGACCAGAATGAAAATAACATCCCAATGAGAAAATAGTGAAAGTGCAAACATTAAGGTACCAATACAGGTATTTGTTGTTAGTTTCTTTAAAGACAAGTTTTTCGCATTCAAAAAGTCAGCATAGAAATATAGGGCGGCAAAGGAAAAGAAAAGGTTAAGGTTTTGATATTGAGCAATACGCGCAAAACCAACAATGAAACCATTCACTGTAAGAAACATTGAGGCAAGAAAGGCCACCCAAACATCCTTAGTAAGTTTTTTAACCAAAGCATAAAACACAAAGATGGAAGCAATCCCATAAATTGTAAATGGAATTCTTTCCGCTAACTCATTTGTGAAATCTCCTGTTATAGCATAAGGAATGTATGAAACAAAGAATTGCATGGGCCCCTTACGCTGATGTGTAAAGAAATGCCAGAGGGACTGATCTGTATCCAATTGAATAGTTGCTTTGTGTTCATCTCCTATGTAATCTGAATAACCTAAGTTAGGAACACGAAGAATAAAGGTAACAGTAAATAAAATGAGAAGTAATAATAATTCGAGTTTATTTTTTTTAAGCCAAAAAAGCATATGGAAATTTTAACATTAAGAGGTTAAAAACATTTAACTATTAACAAGGCTCACATTAAACTTCATGCGCTGAACATTACCCTCTGTGTCTGTTATTTCCATCTTGCCTTCCTTCCTATATAGCTCAACAAGTTCCTGAGATAAAGCCTCTTTGTTTTCCTTTATCTCTAATCGTTTATCCTTCATCTCGTTCTTTAAACCTACATAGGTATCGTTACTATTAGTCATTCTGGTCGTTACAGCTTTCTTTTCTTCCTTTACCTCTTCTGCTTTTTCTTGCATCTCCTGGTACAGTGGATCATTTTCTAAAAGGTCCTCATAGTTTTCCTTAAGAGAATCAAGTTCACCTTTTAAATCAGCAACTATTTTTAATCTTTTTCTAATCATGTCTTCCATTGCCTGTGTAGTTTAAAATTAAAGTGACTTTAATTCAAGAAGTTTATGAAAAAAATTACAGTAAAGATAAAACCAAACAGCAAAGATGAATCTGTGAAGCTTATAAAGGATATGTTTGGAAATGAAATATATGAGGTAAGAGTTAAGGCACCACCGATTGATGGTAAAGCAAACAAAGAGCTAATTGAGTTGTTGGCAAAATATTTTCAAATACCTAAAAGAAATATTGAAATAAAGTCAGGATTCACTTCTAGAAGTAAAATCATAATTATCAAGGAAATCTGAACCAAAAACATCTTCTAAGGTCTTACTATTCTCCCTTGTGTAATCACCGTTTCCGGTACGAACCAAAGAATATACAAAACCATTACTACCAAGCGCACTGGCAATATCCACAGCTAAACCACGTACATACAAACCCTTAGACATAGATACTCTTATCTTTGCTACCTGATAATTGTTACTAAAATCACAATCATTCCAACACTTAATTATTTCCTCCTGACGGAAATCTCCTGATACAAGTTTTATTCTTTCAATAATATTTCTTACAGCAACTTCCAAGGGTATTGCACCAAAATCAAGTAACTCCACCTTAAATATATTCCCTTCCTTACTAGGTATTTCTATCTCATCAAGCTTCTTATTACGGGAATACCAATGAAGTGGCTTTCCATTTACAATCTTTGCAGAATAAGGTGGGTACTTCTGAACATAGTCCCCTACAAAGGAAGAAAGAATAGACCGTAGTTCTGCTTCTTTAATAACAGATGACTTTTTAGAACAATCTACAATACCCATGCCATCATAAGTGTCTGTTTCTAATCCAAATAACACCTCAAACTCATATTCTTTAACCCAACTAGCATATTCATACTTCTTATTTCTATCTTCTCCCAACAAGATAATAACAACACCTTCAGCCATAGGGTCAATTACACCCGTGTGGGAGGTTAAAACATCAAATTTTTCAGCAACCTTTTTGGCAATTATGTGGGTTGAATACCCTACTGGTTGCCAAATAGGTAATATACCTTCTTTCATATCCTGATTTTACTGCATTTGAGAAATAAAGCGTAATAGGGTAAGCTATCAAACGTCTAACAAATCACAATCCTCTAGGAGGGAAAATGCTACCAATATTAATTTGTGTTGAAATAACAATAAAAGGTACGAAGATAACAAAGGGGATACAGACCATATTGAAAGCCACCTCTAGTTCTGAAGTGGAATATTCTGACAACAAGATAAGGTTTCAAACCAGATTTGATAATTTTGATTTAATACAGGCTAAAGCCGCATTAGAACAATATCTTCAAATGCAAAAAGACAAGGAAGTAATAACCGGTTTTGAAATCTTTGAACCCGGGGCAAAAACAACCCATATACATGCACAGAGAAGTTTTAATGAAAGAAAAGAAGACACAAATAATACCTAAAAGAGCAGCCCCCACCTGCTCTTTTAACGTTCAGATGGTATTATTTTAGTAATGTCCATAAAAGCCCTTGAAGTAAAAAAACTACCAAAAGCACTTTCCTTAAAAAAATTAATAGGTCCTAGCTTTATAATCCTTGGTTTAGGCCTTGGTAGTGGTGAAGTTGTTCTATGGCCATCCCTTGCTAGTAAGTATGGTATGGGTATCATCTGGGGAGCACTCTTAGGACTTACATTTCAGTTTTTTATGAATATGGAAATAGAACGCTATGCATTAGCTCATGGGGAAAGTGTATTTGTGGGATTTGCAAGAAAGGTTAAATGGTTACCTGTATGGTTTCTGCTTTCAACCTTTCTACCCTGGATATGGCCAGGTATTGTTGCAGCCTCCGCAACACTTCTGGGAAGTCTTTTTGGTATAGAAAACACACAATATTTAGCAATTGGACTACTAATTCTGATGGGACTAATACTTTCCTTGGGTCCTGTACTTTATAAAACAGTAGAGGGTTTACAAAAACTTCTAATTGGAGTTGGAGTGCCTGTTATCTTCATTCTCTCTGTTGTAATAGCTAAACAATCAGATTGGATTGCTCTCACAAGAGGTATTGTTGGAATCGGAGAAGGATTTAATTTCCTTCCTGTGGGTATACCAATAGCCTCTTTCTTAGCAGCTTTAGCATATGCGGGAGCTGGAGGTAATCTAAACCTCGCACAATCCTTTTACATCAAGGCAAAGGGCTATGGTATGGGTAAGTATGCTGGAAGGATTACCAGCCTTATAACAGGCAAAAAGAGCCCTCAGACATCTCTGACTGGGGCTAAATTTGAGTGCAATGAGGAAGAATTAAATTGTTTTAAAATGTGGTGGAAAAATATCAACACAGAGCACTTTATTGTCTTTTGGATAACAGGATCTGTGACAATACTGCTTCTTGCACTTTTATCTTATGCCACAACATTTAATACATCTTATGATGTGTCTGGAATTAATTTTGTGCTTGCTGAAGCAACAGAAATTGGTAAACAAATGTTTCCTATTGCAGGAACTTTCTTTCTAATAATCACTGGAATGACTCTTTTTGGAACACAACTCACTGTTTTTGACGCAACCAGCAGAATTCTCACAGAAAATTTGATTCTTTCAAACTCTAAGAGATTCAGTGAAAACAATATGTCT
>CAZTXE010000063.1:0-4962 GCA_964617305.1 uncultured Candidatus Saccharibacteria bacterium
AAACAATATGTCTAAATTTTATTATGCTGTTTTGTGGACTCAGATTGCTGGGGGAATAATAATTCTCCTCTTTGGTTTCACACAACCACTGGCATTATTAACACTAGCGGCAGTTCTTAATGCATTTGCAATGTTTGTACACGTGGGATTAACTTTGTGGCTCAATAAGACTTCTTTAGCAAAAGAAATCAGACCAAAACTTGCAAGAACTCTTGCAATGATTTTAGCCTTCCTCTTTTATGGAGGATTCAGTATATATACAATAATTGATAAGATCTTCTAACCTTTGTTTTTACAGGAACACGCATAGGTTCGGCCATTAGTTGCATAGATTCTCTAAGCGTGCTATAAATAATGCATAGATATATGAATGGAAACAAACTAAACATAGGTGACGCCGCTAAATACCTAAATCTATCCATCGACACTTTAAGACGTTGGGATAAAAACGACAAGTTACCTGCCAAACGGAGTGAAGGTGGACATAGATATTATCATAAGTTAGATCTTGATTTACACAAAGAAGATATCTTTGCACTGGCGACAAACTGGGTCTTGGGGAGCCCAAAGGAACCCAAAAAGGAGTTCTACTGCCCTACAAGTATGATCTTCAAAGGAAGATTAAGTAAATTGCAAAGTGCTCTAGAAAAAACTCTGGACTCTGACCAGGTTGCTTTATTAGTCGCTATTTCTGGAGAAATAGGTAATAACGCGTTTGACCATAACATTGGTAACTGGCCTGATACTGTTGGTATGTACTTTGCATACAACACAAACAAAGGGCAAATTGCCATAGCGGATAAAGGCCGGGGAGTATTAAAAACTTTGAGAAGGGTGAAAACCTCAATCAGAAATGACTCGGAAGCCTTACAAGTAGCTTTTACAGAAAGGATATCAGGTAGAGCCCCCGAGAAAAGAGGTAATGGTCTTAAACTGGTGAGAAATGTTGTGAGTTCCAATCCAATGGACCTAAACTTCTACTCCGGAAACGCCCAGGTAACAATTGCCAATAGAATGACGATCAAGAAAAATGATTTATACTACAATGGCTGTATAGCCTTAATAAGTTACGACAAGGAAAATGTAAATGATGCAAATTAAATTGGTAAAATTCGGCGATTTACTTACATCCCGTCAAGATGGGCGAGAAGCTTTAGCTGCAATACGCCCTGAATTAAACGCCCTGGGTGCAAGTGACAAAATTGAAATAGATTTTATGGGTGTAAAAACATTTACCCCCTCTTGGGGCGATGAATTCATCACTAAAATTATCAAAGAATACAACAAAAACGTCACCTTGGTAAACACGGAAAACGCATCTGTTCAAGCTACTTTGGATATTCTTGAAATACAATAAACAACCCCCATATTTATGGGTGCTGTTGAGATAATCAGTGACTTATAAGATCTTTTAAATCTTATTTCTTTACAACAATTGTGTTACCAAACTTATCGCCCCAGGTTTGTTTTTCTTTGTCCCAAGCCATCCATAAATAACCAATCCCTATTGCCAGAACTGACAAAAAGCCTCCTACGAAATCCCTAAGAATAGCTTTACCCCAAACGACGTTAGAGCCGGAATCCTTATCTTGAACCTTTATTTTAAGAAGCATCTTACCTAATGTAGCTCCAAACATCACATGCATTACTACCATATAAGCCACAAATAAAAGACTTCCTAGGTTTCCAAAGGAAATGTTAAAACTACCACCACCGTAACTAGAATTACCTATACCTAAAACACCTAGTACTAGACCAAAAGCGACAGCATCTACAATATATGCTCCTAAACGAGCCCATAAAGATGCGTATTCTACAGAACCAGAAGTAGCAACAGTTTCACTAGGAGCTACAGGTGGAGCTTGTTGAGTTGTTTCTTGTGTTACATTTTGTTCATCCACTATTAATCACCTCCTTAGTACCAGTGTGACACAAAACATTCATTTTGAGAATTCGTATACAGGATCTAAAATAAGATAACATCGGGGTGTGGCGCAGTTGGCTAGCGCGTACGCATGGGGTGCGTGAGGTCGCAGGTTCGAGTCCTGTCACCCCGACCAAGGTTTTCCCGTAAATGGTAATATATTCTCATGATTTATATAGGTGCAGATAAACATGGTTTTGATGTTATTCAATTCGTGGAAGAATGGCTCAATAAAAATGGTATGAACTATGAAAATATTGGAGTTGAAAACAAAAAGCAGGAACTCCCTTTGGAAAACCTGCTTCCCCCGATAGCAGAAAAACTAAATGGAGATGAAAATAATAAGGCAATAGTGTGTTGCGGTACTGGTATCGGTGTTGAGGTAGGTATAAACAAGTTTAGCGGTGTTAGAGCAGCTCTTGTGGATGACCCAGAAGCGGCAGGGTGGGCTACTATTTATGATAAATGCAATGCAATATGTTTGATAGGTTGGAGGAAAAACAGAAAAAAAGTTTTTAGTATTTTAAATTCTTGGTTTAACACAGAGTATGATGGAAGCAAAGACAGATTAAAAATGTTCGAAGAATTCAATACTTGGCATTAACCAAAAAATTGCAAACATAGTCCAATATGGTCGACCAGCATAAAAACTGATTAGATCAAAAAATCTGGAACAGGACAGTCCTTAAAGTCCTCAATTAAATTCTTTCCATATAAAATTCTAGAAAAAACCTCAGTTTCGAAAAGAGCACCAGTCAAACCATGATGTGGTAAAGGTTCATTAGGCATTCCAACAAATTCAAAGATGACATTCCCACTCATTTTTTTATATTCTCTATCCTTATAAGGATCTATTCCTCTTTTAACCATTGCCATATACGCAATAGAGTGCATATCCACTGGTCTAAAAATAAAGGGGTTGTCTATCTCGTAGATTTCGAAACAATATTTCAAAAACTCAAAATCAAAATTTGGTACGTGTGCAGCAAAAACTTTATCTTTAATAGTTTTGACCCAGACCACAAGATTCCTGACCAATGATTCTTCGGATTGTTTATCCCCCATTGTAATTTCATCTTTCTCAAAACCGTTGACCTCTAATGCTTGTGCAGATATTTTAGAATCCTTCCTCACCAGACATTCTTCATAAAATCTGTTAGAAGGATTGTCAAAATGAACAGCACCGATTGATAATATTGAATTATTTTTTGGTGATAGACCAGAAGTTTCTATGTCTACAACTATCATATACTGGAATTATATCTGAAAACTCAATCTTGAAATACAAGAGAAACTTCCGTATGGAAAAGTTGCAAACATAGTCCACTAGGGTCGACCAAAATTTTAACTATCTAATTCATACTCAAAACCACTACGACTCCAAAACCATAATGGGCTGTGCATCTCTATGGGGGTAATACCAGTATCTTTAAGTACCCCTCGCCATCTCTTATTCACATCTTCCTTACTCATAGCCTCAGCTTCTCCTTTTGTAATAAGTCCTAACCTAACAGAAGCCTGCATAACGTGTGTATCGGGTGCAATCTCAATATACTCCGTGTTTTCAAGGGATAAACCAGCATATTCAATAAGTATGTGTGACCAATAGTTAAATATCTTGGGTCCCGATAGGTATGGAAAACCTTTTTTATGCTCCTTTTGGACAATGTCTTTTAGTTTTAAGAAATCATTTTCAATAGAATCAAATAAATTAGAAAAGGTACCCCAATTGTTGTGTACAGTATTTGCTACCCTAAACCAAGTATTAACATGTTTATTGGGTTGCAGAGCTAATTTATGTTTTAACAATTTTCTTCTAAGAACCTCTTCTGAATTATTAGCAACCCACTTTACGTCAAAAACAACGTTTGTCTTTGCATCTTTATAGGTGGCAAGTGCGGCTTCCCAAAGTTTATAGCTATTGCGCTGATAATTTAACGCCATTGGAAGTGTGAAATAAGAAAACCTTTGTTCCTTCTCCTTTACAGTGAAGCCGGGATTAGATTCCTCAGGCATAGTCGTATCCCCAAGTAAACCATTCTTATAGGCATCTATTAAACGTTTACAGTTTTCTGCAATTAATGACATTACTTAGATAATACAGGAACACCAGAAACAACCAGGTATAATCTCCCTATGAAAAAAACAAATCCTCTACGACACCTTTATTGGCCATTTCTAACGGCACGGAGCATAGCTCTTTCTAAGATGATAGCCCCACACATAAAAAGTAGCTCAAAGATTTTAGACATTGGAACAGGAAATATGCTGATAGCTAAAAGCTTAAAAGAACGTAAAGACATAAAGGTACAGGGACTTGATGTAATTGATATGAACCTAACTAACCTTCCCCACAAGCTATTTGATGGTGAAGTGATACCCTTTCCAAACAAGAGTTTTGATACCTCACTACTAATTGGAGTCCTACACCATGTAGACAAACAGAAAAAACTACTAAAGGAGGCAATGCGCGTAACTGAATCGGAAATTATCATTTTTGAAGATACTTATAAAACTAATTTCGGAAAAGGGTGGCTAAAAATTAGAGATGTAGTAGGTAATATCCCTGAGGAACCTAATATGAACTTTGCTCTTAATTTTAGAACTGTTGAAAAGTGGGTTACCCTTTTTGATGAACTAGGTCTTGAAATTAACTATAACAAAACATTTTTCAACCCTATAAGACTTACTCACCACACAATATTCGTAGTAAGCTCAAAAACTACCCTCTAACACATGTAGTTCTGGTATTTCATCAACCTTAGACTCCAAGGTAATAACCACTTCATTATATTCATCGAAGGTCTCATCAGCTTCAAACAAAAGAACATAACTCCTAGTAGAACCCTCTTCTTGCAACTTCATTACTCCTGTAGAAAAGAAAGCAAGAGACGGTGTTTTTCTAACAAGCCAGCCCTCATATACAAACCCCTCCTTAGGAACAGGTAGATTCGCAGAAACACGATGTACCAACTTGTTATCCTTCCTAAGAATAGTGGCATCACCAAAAGAATCTCCCCCTGTAACATCCTTCAAAG
>CAZTXE010000064.1:0-4870 GCA_964617305.1 uncultured Candidatus Saccharibacteria bacterium
AGATCTGATAACTGTGGTCTTGCATCAGTTCCTCTTTTTTCAACTGCTCTTGAAAGTTGAGATAGTGCCATCACTGGTACCTTAAGTTCTCTTGCTAAATTCTTAAGTCCCTGTGAAATCTCAGATACCTCTTGTACCCTACTCACCAAGTTTCTACCTTTTACAAGCTGCATATAGTCGACAATGATAAGATCAACCTTATGCTCAAGCATTAGCCTTCTTGCCTTTGTTCTCATCTCCATAACACTAATACCGGGAGTATCATCAATGAAAAAGGTTGCTTCCGCTAGTTCTCCTGCGGCAATGGAATATTTTTCAAAATCTTCTGGTTCAAGGTTTCCTGTTGCAATTCTAAAGTTATCTATATCCCCCTGTGCAGAAATCATTCTATCTACAATTGCTTCCTTACCCATCTCAAGAGAAAAGAGAGCAACACCAAATTTATGAACTGTGGCTGCATGCTGACCTATGTTTATAGCAAGAGAAGACTTACCTACAGAAGGACGAGCAGCAAGAATGATTAAATCTTCTTTTTGGAGTCCGGAGAGAATTCTATCCAATGATTTTAGACCTGTTGGTACTCCTCTGAGAGCACCGCGTGTCTTACTTAGTTCATCAAGACGTTCAAACGTAACCTCAAGTGTCTCACTTATGGGTACAAAGTCCCTTCGAACCTTGTCTTGTGACACTGCAAACAGCGTTTGCTCTGCTATATCTAACATTGAATCTACCTCTTCATCTGAGTGAACCAACTCCCCTATTTCAGCGGAAGCACTAAGTAAGGATCTTCTGATAGAGTGGTCTCTAATAATCCTGGCATAGTGTTCAATGTTTGCGGCTGTAGGTACAGAATTAACAAGCTCTGTTAAATAAGAAACACCACCAACATTGTCTAAGGCCTTTAGGCGTTTTAACTCATCAGGAACGGTAATTAAATCAGCAGGCTCTCTTTTTTCATAAAGACAAAAAATTGCCTCATATATCTTTGCATGAGCTTTTCTATAAAAATAACCTGCTCTCATGTACTCAACTATCTTTACAATAGCGTCAGGATCTATTAAAAGAGCTCCTAATACTGATCTTTCAGCATCAATATCATGCGGAGGAATGCCGGCTTGTATTTTATTTCTGGATTGTGATTCTGCCATAACCTGTAATTTTAATATATCAGTGGGCAGGTTCAATAACAATGACTTCGGTCTCTTCTGGGAGGGAAGAAGGATTGGTTACCTTCAATACATCTACCTTTTGTACATCCTGATCACCCATTTCGTCCAAAAATTTCTTTAGGGGATCCATTTTCTTCGAAAGACCTGTTAAATCATCTGTTTGATAGTGCATGGGAACCACGATCTTAGGCTCTATTGAAGAAATAATCTCAGTAGCATCTCCAGCATCAATAGTATAAGTACCACCCACAGGGATAAGAAGTATATCAATGTCCAAAAGGCGCTCTTCGATCTCCTTTGTTAGTTTGTGACCAATATCCCCCATGTGAAGAACGTTGACCCCATCTATTGAGATTTGGTACATAGTATTTTTACCGCGGTCTGCGCCACTTTTTTTATCATGGAATGTGGGAATAGCATCTATATGTACATCAGAGAATTCATACTCCCCCGCTGTAGTAACTTGAAATCTTGTCTCACTAACACCCTTGATATTATTGTGGTCGTCATGATCATGTGTTGATAGCACAACATCTGCTTTAAGTTTAGGTAATTTATACCCAGTCTTTTTAGGATCATATGGATCAATAACAAGTGTGAGTGTTTTACCTTTGATTTCAAAACAAGAATGTCCAATGTACTTAATTTGCATAAGAGCATAGTAGCATATTGATCAGACGCATATAAACATCTAAAATAGCACCACCTATCCAATCTAATGTTTTTACTCCAGATACAGAGTAAGGACGAAGGGAAGAATCTATTCAAAAGGATAAAGGTACGTATAGAAAGTGAAGAAATATATTGGACTGCAGATGGGGATGGGCACGAGAAACAAACCTTTTGGTGCCAAGCCCATTGGATCGAACCAGTTGATCCAAAAAACAAAGAAATCCTTGTTAAGTTGGGTATCCCTTTGCACAGAACCAGCTTTTATAGCGAACTGGTCACCTGTATAGAGAACGATCCCAGACTAGTGCGGATTTATTAAGCCAATAACGAAAAATGGAGAAAAATCATGGAGATAACAAACTAACTAAGCTGCGGATAAAAGTGTGTGACGGTGTAAAAACCTAGGAACCCCTGCAGCTTAGCAACACTTGACAACATATTCCCACATGTATATATTCGCAGAGATGAACCAAGTAAATAAGTTACAAAACAACTCAAACATGTCCCCCACAGGCCCTTCCAGTAAGAGGCATTGGTTCTATTGCCCTACAAAACTCGGTATGTAACTCCGTGTTTTTATTTTCCACTTAATTTCAAGTAAAACAAAATAAAATCAGATAAAAGTCCGGAGCCACATCCCGAGTTGCTGTCATACGTAATCTAGTATCAGTAGCTTAATCATGGACGTGGGAAAGGAATAAAAAACGCGATGCAGGAAAAATACGAACGTTACACCCGCTGGGAGCGTCACTAAATTGGTGACTCTAGATACTGTTAGTGAAGAACATCTAAATACTTCACACCAACTGAATTTAGCTGGGTATATCGGGTAAGCCAACAGGCGAAGAGAAACTGGTAACATACAGAGCTCTTCGCCTAAGCATCAATCAAATGTAATACCTGAAGGGAACTAAAAATGGGAATTAATTACTCCAGCACAGCACGTGTGGAAGAAGACCCGCCTAAACCACCACCTTTGGATGAGGAGAACCCTGACCAAATCTCAGGTGACGGCTTCGGCTACTAAAGGCCATCGGCGGTAAAAGATCTTTCCTTTTATCGCCGATGTAAAGTTATGAATAAACAAAAGATACTACAACTGAAAAAAGGTATGCAGAAAAAAGGCATTGACGTGCTTATTGTCAGTAACCCTAAAAGTATCAATAAACTTACTGGATTGAAGGTAAAAGGTACTGGAATTAAAGGAATTAGTGAACCTGGAGCTTTATTTCTTCTTGTTAATACAACTAAGAATGTGGTTCTTTGCTCAAAGAATCCCAAACTTGATGGTTGGATGTTTTCTGAGCTACCTACAAATTTAGATGGGGTTTTGTTATCCAGTGCTATTAAGAAACTAGTATTTAAATCTGAGAATCTTGCCTTTGAGGAAGATAGCTTCTTGTATAAGGATCTTAAATGCATAAAGTCTCAACTAAGATGTAAATCAACAGATGCTTCAGGGCTTGTTGAAGAAACGCTTAAGTAATAATGTTAAACTTTAAAAAGTTATGAAAGAAAAACTAAGTACACAACCATATAAGGGCGCTAGGGATTTTTATCCTGAGGACATGCGCATTAGAAATTATATCTTTGACACTTGGAAAAGGGTATGTAGGAGTTATGGTTACGAAGAATATGACTTTCCAATAATAGAACCTTTTGAAGTCTTCGCCGCAAAAACCGGCGAAGAAATCGTTAATGAACAAATGTATAACTTTGAAGACAGGGGTGGTAGAAGACTAGCAGTACGCCCAGAATTAACACCAGGAACAGTACGAATGCTTGCAGGAAAGTATAAAGAGCTACAAAAACCTGTGAAGTGGTTCATG
Organism: uncultured Candidatus Saccharibacteria bacterium; assembly: GCA_964617305.1. Classification (GTDB taxonomy): domain Bacteria; phylum Patescibacteriota; class WWE3; order UBA101185; family UBA10185; genus CAZTXE01. Next base: position 3,671 of record CAZTXE010000064.1, read on the forward strand.
GTTGGTAACAACTGGAGGGCAGAAAAGCCTCAGCTAGGAAGAGGAAGAGAGTTTTACCAATTAGAGGTCAATATCTTTGGAATCAAGGGTGTCATGGCCGAATTTGAAATATTTTCAACAGCAATCAGTATTCTGAAAGCATTTGGTGCTGATGAAACGATGTTTGAGTTGGCATACAGTGATAGAAAGTTAATAAAAGCACTCCTGGTGGAAATGCTTAAACTAGATGAAGACACAGCTACTAAAACAAGACGCCTAATGGATAAAAAAGCAAAGATGGAAAACAAAGACTTTGATAAAGCATTGGAAGACATCGGTTTAGATAATGGCCAGATAGATAAGGTAAATAAATTTATGGGTGCCAGCATTGATCAATTAGAGAATGTTTTCACAAAGGAAATTGTAGAAAATAATGAGGGATACAAAGCAATTAAGGAGCTATCTGAATTATTAGCTTCACAAGGTCTTGATAAATACTGTAAGTTTGACCCTTCCATCATCAGAGGTTTTGATTACAGTGATGGTTTAGTTTATGAAGTTTATGATAAGAATCCAGATAACAATAGATCCATGTTTGGTGGGGAAAGATTTGATGGTTTAGTTGAAATATTTGGAGATTTTGATCTGCCAGGAACAGGTTACGCCATGGGTGATTGGACACTAATAGAGTTTCTTAAGGGATGGGATTTGTTACCGGAACTAAGCACAGAGACACAATATCTTGTCACACTTTGGCAGGATGATGATCCTAAGTACCTTAACGCAACACAAGAAATTGCACAAAAACTTAGAGATGAAGGCAATAATGTTTCTGTATGGCTAGAACCTGATACTAAACTGGATAAACAACTAAAGTATGCAGATAGAAAAGGTATTCCTAATGTGGTAATCATTGGTGAACAAGAACTGGCTAATGAAACTTATACTGTTAAAGATATGAAGACTGGTAATCAGGAAACAATTAATTATTAGTTTAAGACCGCGATGTTGTTTAAGTTATATTAGGCTGAGGGTAAACCCATTCGCTTTCTTTCATTTGCATCTTCGCGCGCTATACGTGCATAACCTGCAGCATCCTCACGCTTTATACGTTTCATAGTTTCCAAAGACTGGAATCCAATTTGCACATCTTCGTCTAAAACAGACAGTTCACTTTGTGGGTTAGCTTTGCTTTCTGCTAATTTCATAGCCTCAAATGCT
>CAZTXE010000065.1:0-3418 GCA_964617305.1 uncultured Candidatus Saccharibacteria bacterium
GGGGATGATCCTCTGTAGGAACCCAGCCTAAGAAAACTACGTTATCCTCAATACCATACTCTTTAGGGGCACTAAGAGATTCTTCATACTCCCAACCATTCTTACCAGCAATTACAAGCTTAAAATCCTTTAAATCATAATTTGATTTTAATGCTTCACTAAAAGCCTGTATTAGTTTAGGGTAATTCTTACGAGGTTGGATGGTTGATAATGAAAACAAATAGGGGAAGGTACCTAAGTCATACTTTTCTTTAACAAGTTTTACTTCCTCATCAGATACTTTCTTGTATAGGTCTAATACACCCTCAGGTACTATAACTATCTTTTCATCAGAAACCTTCATGTAGGGAGTTTCCTGTATGGCATTTCTTGTAGCTTTGGAAGGGACAATAATCTTTTTGGATACATGACTAATCCACCAAAGAACAAAGGGATGCAGGAATCTATGTATAGGCATTTGTCCAAACTGATTATTCACCTTAAACTCTAGACCATGGATCATAACAATAGGATTAAACCTACCCAAAGTGAGAATAGAGACTAACCCTGGAATTGTGTGAGTAGGGGAAAAGAATACATCAACAGGGTTACGTAATAATTCCCATGATAAACCAAGCTGACTCCAAAGAGGAAGCTTATTTAGTATCTTGTAGGAAAATCTTGAATTGATACTTGTTTGCTTCCTAAACTCTTCTACATCAGGCTTTGTAGGAAGGTAAATTACATAATCATTTGTGGTGTCCACCTTGGATAAAGCAAGAACTAGATTCTTTGCATATACCTCAGGGCCAGCCTGAGCTTTCTCTAGTAGTTGGAATCCATTTATACCTATTTTCATATCGATATTATACCGGTTTGACAATAAAAACCTAAATCTATACAATAACGCAACTATGACATCAGTGTTGCTTAGAAATAAGAATATTTGTTCTTTTAACCCAGCAAATGGGGATGTTGGCCAAATGGCCAGCGTCAACATATCATCGGGTGCTTTAAGCTACTTTTCCTCTTAATTATTGACTCAGCAAAGCTCCCGAGTTCGGGGGCTATTTTTCTTACAAAAACTTAACACTCTACGAATTTGGGATCATTACTGACTTAATAACACAGCTGGGAATCTGTGTATTTATTACGTCTGATCATTGATAAAACAATATAAGGAGAGTGTTATGTACAAAAAGACTTTTTGGATCTTGATCGCAATAGGTGGTTTATCCACAGGAGCCTTCATGCCTATCTATAGTTTGTTTTTGCAAGGGCAGGGCATGGATGAACTTCAAATGAACGTAATAAATATGTTCTACTACATTGTTGTTGCAACATTCGATCCTCTAACAGGCAACCTCGCAGACAGATACGGACGGCGGTTATTCTATATTCTAGGTATTTTCTTTTGGAGTGCTGCTAATTTCACATATGCGCTATCTAGCTCGTTTGTTATGTTTATATTGGCTGAAAGCATTGCTGCAATAGGACTGTCTCTAGGCAGTGATGCCCTTGAAGCAACTCTCTACAACCTCCATTCAAAAAGTAGCGCAGACAATATAATTGCACGGGCAGATCTTGTCGGAAAGATAAGTACTATTGTGGGGGCCCTTAGGCCCTTACATTTGGGAACTTTGCGGCAAGAAACGGTCTTGCGATTGGTTGGTTGTTCGCAGGAGGCTTATCCGTACTCCAATTAGGCGTAGCCCTAAAACTCTTGCGAAAGGTACCAAAAAGTAGAATTGATGATAGCGGGGTTCAAATTCTATTAGAGAATATCCCAAGACCAAGAAAAGTATTTTGGGCAATGTGGAAAAAGCCTATGACTAGGTACATCTTGATCACATCTTTTCTCACAAAACTCTCCTTTATGGCACTCAATATGTATTGGCCACTAATGGGAGCCAGAGCAGGGTTATTGGAAGAAGATAGCGGATTACTAGCAAGTGGGATGCTCACGGCTACGTTAATTGGATCCCTGATGTTTAATAAGGGTATTGTATTCTCAAGCTCAATTAAGGGCATTGGAGTTATAGGACTTGTGCTAGGAATACCCCTGTTATTTACTGGAATACTATCTCCAGTAGTATTTGTGGGAGCTCTTCTTCTACATGAAGTTGCAAGAGGGGCATACTACCCAGTATTCAAAACCTTTTTGAACACGTATACACAGCATGAAACAAGATCAACAGCAAACTCCATAGTTAATGCGGCTAGAATGTATGGCGGTTTAATAGGCTTGCTACTTTCCGGATTACTAGCACTAAAGGGCGGCCCAAACAGTCTAGCCTTAACATGGGTACTATCAGGAGTAGTATTAACAGTAATAGGAGGATATGCCTTGTTAATAAGAAATAATGCTAAATAACTTAAAGTTGGATGACCCAGCGTCCAACTTTAATTCTTATCTAGATCTAAAAAGAAGGTCATTAGCCCCCCAATAGCAGGAACAATGAATATGTATCTCCAGTTACCAAGAGAAGGGATTAGTAAGAAGGCAAATGCTGAGACCATAGCAATTGCTGTGTGAATGGTAAATTCTCTAAATATTATATAATCAGATCTTCCTAACTTACGTGCCTTTTCGTATGTAAGAGAAATGATAGGGAGACCATATAAATTGCTATTCATCCTATCAACAACATCCAAGGCGTAGTACAAAGGAGCGGAGGAGAAAAGAATCCTTGGTATGTGAAGTAATGCATTTACTGTAACACCAATCCCATGAAATACCTTTGTGCCATGCTTATCAAGCATCTTACCAACATATAAAACTGCAATTGAGGAAATGAGTTGTGAAAGAGAGTTCACTATACCAATTTCAGCAAAGTTTCTAAGTACTAAGAACAAGAGTACAGGCCAAAGATGATATATACCTGCTTCTAAACCTTCCCCAAAATGGGCTAGGGTTAAAAGTTTAAGCTTGGGATTAAAGAGGTAATTTTTTAACACACTTTTTAAATTATGCTTATCATGAGACCAATCGTGAACATTAGCAAAGATGGGAATACTTGAAACCAAAACAAGCATAATACTCATAACAAACAAGGCATTGAAGCCAAAGGCAGCAATAACAAGTCCTCCGATGGCAGGAGCAAGCCCTGCGGCCATTCTCACAAAGAATATCCTCTTGCCGGAATTCTGACCATAATGTCCTTCCTTTGTTTTAAACTTTTCAACAAAGAAAATGTGATACGGTATCCAATAAAAAATAACCTTAATACCCGCTAAAACTCCAGCAACTATCATTAAATGTAAATTACCCTCAGATAGTGTCCACAAGACCATTTCAATTATAAGAAGGATTAAACTAATAAATATGGATTTACCAAAGCCCAATCTATTAAAGACAGGTTTTATCAGTAGAGGTAGTCCAATGGAAACAAATAAGGATCTTAAAAAGTAATACAGTAGCACCCACAGTAGCCCATTT
>CAZTXE010000065.1:3428-4760 GCA_964617305.1 uncultured Candidatus Saccharibacteria bacterium
TTTATGAAAGATTGTGAATGTGGTATTGAAAGCAAATAAAGATAGGATGAGGATAATCTGTATATATAAATTGGTAAGAAAACTCCAACTAATGTGACAGAGAAGGCTCTAATCGTATGTGTAAGATACAAAGCAGCGTGTTCACTAATTCTAAAATCAGGAAACAGGTGCAATTTATGATGAAGGGGAACATGAGATTTAGAATATCCTGTTGTGGGCATACATTCATTGTAGCCAATACTGAAAGAAAATAACAGTTACAATTGTATTAGTATTAGAAATGGTGTGTATATATGCAAAATATAAACAATCAAAAAGACGAAGAAATAGTAAAAATAGTTCAAACTAAAGATCCTGAGGCATATACACATCTGGTGGAAAGGTATCAAACCAAATTGGTTAGATATGTTACATATTTAACACGTGATGGAGACCTAGCTGAAGATGTTGTACAAGATACCTTTATTAAAGGTTTTATAAACATTAAAGGATTTGATACACAAAAGAAGTTCTCAAGTTGGATATATAGAATTGCCCATAATGAAGCTGTTAATAAAATCAAAAGACAAAGCAGACTAGTATCAATGGGGGATTTAGCTGACATATTTGGTTCTAAGGAAAGTATAGAAGAAGAATTTGAGAAAGAAGACACAAAGAGAATATTAAGAGAAAACTTAGATAAGATTTCAGTGAGATACTCAGAACCATTAATACTTCATTTCTTAGAAGAAAAAAGCTATGAGGAAATAAGTGATATATTGAGAATGCCAATGGGGACTGTGGGAACAAGGATAAACAGAGGTAAAAAATTATTAAAAGAAGTATATGAACAAACAAATAAATAAAACTAAAGATATCGCAAATAACATTACAAAAAAGATTCAAAGTGGAGAGTTAAATATGAAACCTAAGTTCTACTTTGTACTTGGAAGCATACTCTCCAGTGCTGGAGTACTAATATTTTCTATCCTTGGAACCTATTTTGCAAACATGATCATACATAGAATACGAATAGGTAAGATGGTTACAGAATTAAGAAAGGCCCCAATATCATTTAGATTCTCAATGTTTCTAAGAGTTTTCCCTTGGGAGTATTTATTACTCTCAATAGGATTTATCATATTAGGTCTTTATTTAATAAGAAAGTTTGATGTTTCATATAAGAAAAGTTATGTGTTCTTAGTAACTATCTTTCTAACAGGAGTTATTCTTACCGCATTTGTAATTGATAAGAGTGGTCTAAATGAGAGAGCAAAAAAGATTAGATATATAAAGGGTGTGTATGGTGAGCACAACCAATTACCACAAGAAAAGCCTTATATTAAAGGGCTT
>CAZTXE010000066.1:0-4693 GCA_964617305.1 uncultured Candidatus Saccharibacteria bacterium
AACTCTTCTTCATCTCCTACAAGCATTGTTCTGCTTTGTGCCATCATCTTCATGATGAACTGATCATTCTTTCTCTTTCTAAATTCAAAATCTTCTGGGGATATTACAGAGTAATTAATTTCATGTCCTAATTTTCTCTGATGCTTTTCAACAATCTCACCTAACACTTCAAGATTGACATTTCCTACCATAAAAAGGTCCACATCAAGAACTGATCTTTTGATTCCTCTGGAATATGATCGGGACAAGATTGCAAAATGAACATCACCAAGCTTCTTCACTGACTTTATGATATCAACACCAATACCTTCTTCTTTTGCAATCATTGATAGTAATTCTGGATAAAGGGGAGAAGCCGTATCTACTGAGTAGTAAAGTCTATTTCCACTAGGACGCTTTCTTAAAAGACCTATTTTGTTCAAACGGTCTAGTTCTCGTCTAACAGCATTGATCTCGGTGTCTACAGCTCTAACCAAAGCTCTTACGTGATAAGGTTTTTCCGGATCAGGCAGCATAACCTTTAAAATTTTAACCCTGACTTCAGATATTATGATATCTTGTAACATACTAGATTCGATCCGGGCAGAAAGATTCTTGTTTAATTATACACAACCTGGTCAGCATTTCTATCGGGTACGATAGAAAGCCAAAACTTTCCTCGATTAAATCTTATTTCATTGCCATCCATGTCATAAAAGACAGTCCTATCATCTCTTCCTTCTTTATTCCAGGTTGCTTTAATCACCTTACCGTCTAGAAAGATCAAACCTTCTCCTGTACCTTCGAGTTCATACTCAAGTCTATTTTTATCATCCCCTACTATTGGAGTTTCTACTGCAAATTGAACAATTACATTCTTTGGAGCAACCTGTTCTCCCGTATCTTGATCATTGAGAGATATAGGGTTACCTTCACCATCATAGCCTGTGTGTCTTAGGTAAACATTGTTTTGGGCATCGTATTTGAATATTGCTGAATAATCTCCTTCATACCAAAAATCAATAGCTAGGTTTGAGGCAAGTTCTGCGTCTTCATAGCCCTTACCATCTTCCTTAAATTCCCAGATCTTAAACTCCCTAACACCACCCCAACCTAACTCATCAACACCATATTCAACAAGTTTTTCACCACTAACATAGGCAGTGTGTTCATAGGCAACATTTCTTGGGTTATCTCTCCAGGAACAACCATCACAAGATTCACCACCACCTCTAAACAAACTTCTTACAGGCCATTCATCAATAACCGCTTTAGCCTGAGGAGAATAACCAATGTGCATAACCATAGCATCACCCAACTCTTTAACAAGGGTAAGGTAATAAGTTCTTGTACTTCTAACGGGACCAACTTTTTCAGGGTAGTCAGAGAGAAAGAATGGGATAAACCTTGTTATACCACCCTCAGCTACTATTTCATATGTAAAATCGGCATATATAAGACCTGATTGAGGACGCGCATCTAAATAATTGTTTACCATAACAGCAAGGGGACGCATTTCAGTTAGATCTTTAGCATCTTTACCACTATTTTCCACACCAGTTAAGGGATTTATTACTTTTTCATTAAATGTAACAGACCCATCACCTAAAGGAGATAGAAAGGATCCGTCTCCACCTCTAAAATAATTGACGGCACCAAATACCACACCTCCAGCTAATAGGACACCAAGTACGATCAGTATGATTTGTTTCATTTTAGCCTTTCTTCCACCAGAATTTAGATTCTTTCTTATATCTTTAAGATGATCTTCTGAATTCACCTTTTCTGTAAATTCAAAAGGTGTTTCTTCCACAGGATCTTCTGTTAAAGATTGGACAGTTTCACTGGGCATTTAATTCTCCTTGATTGCTAAATTAATTACATCCTGTTCTTCATCAGATAATTCATAATCTTGTTGTTTCCCAGATTTCACAGGTTTTGAATAAACTCTTGTGCCACTTCTTCCGTGAAGACTAGAAAACACCACGCCATCATTATTACCGTCTAGGAAGGTAACAGAAAAGGATTGATTACCGCCGGTATCACCAAAGGGATTAAACCTTTTCAAGGCTACCTTCTGAACATGCTTGATATTATCTTTTTCTATATGGGAAACTCTATCGGTTGCAGAGGTTATATTTTCGTGTAATTCTCCTAAACCTTTAAACATTGTATTAACAGCTTTTTCCAAACTCTCACCATCTTCTATTTGAAATCTTTTGTAGTGACGAACAGAAGAAATGTAGAGATAGGTTAATACAATAAGCCACACCACAACTAATGAGACGATAACAATATAAACCAAGGTACTAGGCATAACCTGATTATACTATATCGAGTACAAAACATGTCTAAATCTGGTATGATAGCGACATCCAGTAGAGAGGCTATCCTATAAGGAGCGTGAGAAAAATGAGAATCTTTTTTGAAGGACTGACCAGTGACGACAGGGCACCCCTTGTGGCGGCATTGGAACGGGATTGGGAATGGGACATCGCAGATTTATCGCATCGAAAGATCACATCTCTCAGGAGAAAAGAAACAGATTTGATCGTATACAAACCCTATACATTGAAAGCACTATTTATTTGGGTATTTGCGTTAATCCTGGGAATCCCCACCGTGAAACTTTCATGGCCGTATAATGAAAAGCGCTCCGTAAAGCGCATTTCAGAAAAGAACAAGAACCTTGTTACCTTCAAGGTATGCTTTGTGGGATATACGGAACCGACAAAGAGGGCAATATTTAGAACATTGAAAAAAAAGGTTCTAAGTGTTGTCAATACTTCTGGGATGGAAGTGGATCGCATTAAACCCACAAATAACATTCTGCTTGTCATCAACAGCGCCAGCAGCTCTCCCCATGCAAAATTGGCAAAAGCACACGCAAAAACAGAAGGGATTCCTTGCCTACACGTCAACGCAGCCATCAATACAGTGGCTACTCAAACCGCGGAGAAAATAAAACAGCTACGCGCGCGTAAATAAGTACAATTTCGTGTTTAAAGCTTAATTTCTGCCATCACAAACTCATCCAGGTTACCGCCTAAAACGGAATCTGGATTTGTGCTTTCTACCCCTGTTCTTAGATCCTTTACTAGTTTGTAGGGATGAAGTACATAGTTTCTTATTTGATTACCCCAACCTGCTATCACATGTTCTCCCTTAAGTCGTTTCTTTTCATCTTCCAACTTCTTTAATTCTCTTGCATAAAGCTTTGATTTTAGTACCTTCATAGCCTTTTCTCTATTCTTACCCTGAGTTCTTTCTTCCTGACAGGCAACAACGATACCACTTGATTTATGTTTGATTCGGACAGCTGTAGATACCTTGTTTACATTCTGTCCTCCAGAACCACCAGCCCTGAATGCTTCAAAGTCTATATCATCATCCTTTATCTCTACCTCTATACTGTCATCAATTATTGGAACTACCTCAACAAGGGCAAACGAAGTCTGCCTTAGGTTATCCGCATTAAATGGAGATTGTCTAACAAGTCGGTGTGCTCCTGATTCATTTTTTAAATATCCGTAGGAGTATTTTCCTGAAATTTCAAAAGAAATTGATTTTAGACCAGCCTCTTCCCCTGGTGTCTTTTCGATCATATCAAACTTCCAATTCCTAGAAGAAATGTAGCCCTGATACATTCTGGAAAGCATTTCTGTCCAGTCCATAGCTTCGGTACCACCCTGACCTGCATGAATAGATAAGATAGCGTTTCCTTTATCATGCTCTCCTGAGAAATATGTTTTTAATTCAAGTTTCTTATATTCTTTTTCAAATTGTTCTACGTCTTCCTCTAAGAGAAGTTCTAACATTTCAAAATCTTCTATTTCACGCTTTAAATCTGCAAGTTGTGTAGACACCTTCTGACCTTCTTCCCAGTTATCCCACAAAGATTCATCAGAAAGCCTTTCTTCAAGCTCTTTAATGTCTGTTCTTGTTTGATCAATATTTAGTTGTTTGGCTAAATCGCTTAGTTTGTCTTTCACAGTTTGCAGTATAACAGGATTAATTTTCAAATACCTCTGTACCTAGTGTTAGTTCTTCTCCTCTATGTACCTCACTATTTAATATCTTTATAGCAAGGTGTGTTTCCACACTATCCTCTATTACTCTTGCCAGTGGTCGTGCTCCCCACTCCTTGTCATAACCTCTTTTTATTAGTTCATCTACAAGGTAGGGCTTAAAGGTAACCTTAATACCCTTACCTTCTGCCATACTTCTTACCTTGTTTAGCATCAATTCACAAATCTTTCTTACTGATTCCATACTTAAAGGCTTATATACAACAATTCCACTAAATCTGTTTAAAAACTCAGGAGCATAATGATCCCGTACTGCAGTCATTGCTGTCTTTTCTATAGTTTCAAATGTACCGCCTTCTCCTGAGATCTTTTGAATTTCTCTTGTTCCTACGTTACTTGTTGCAATAATTATGGTGTTTGTAAAATCAATTACATTACCTGAAGAATCTGTGAGTCTTCCGTCATCAAGTACTTGTAAGAACATTAAAAGAACCTGTGCATCTGCTTTCTCTATTTCATCAAGAAGGATAAGGGAAAAAGGAGAATGTCTTACAGCTTCTGAAAGAATCCCTTTAGTTGAACCATCTGGAGCACCAATAAGTCTAGACATACTGTCTTTTTGCTGGTATTCACTCATGTCCACTCTAATCATTGCCTTTTCACTACCAAAATACTGACGGGCAAGT
>CAZTXE010000067.1:0-4671 GCA_964617305.1 uncultured Candidatus Saccharibacteria bacterium
AAGTCGAACATACTAAGATTATAACCTAACAAAAGGGCCGCACAAGGCGGCCCTATAATTAACTAACTAAATTTATAGCCCCGTTGGTGTAACTTCGTCTATTATCAAATCGCCCTCGACTTGCAATACGTTTAGAAGTACGGTTCTAATAGTGAATGCACCAATTACAACAATAAATCCGATAACAGCATTTGTTAGAGAAGTTCTAGCTTCCTGTGCTGCTTTTTGGTCCCCTTTAGAAGTAATATATTGAATACCACCTAAGATCAAGAAAATAATGGTTAAGGCTATACCCACACCCATGACTATGTTAATGGCTAATCCAAAAACATCACCTATGTTATTTATATTACCTAGCGCAATTTGTGTTACCTCTGTGTCTACTGCATAAACAGTTTGTACTAAATTCATTATGTAAAGTTACACCTCCTTCTGGTTAAAACCCAGGATTACCTCCTGTAATAAATGTACCTATGATTATTCGTAATATTCCTACGGATGCTAATACGAATATCATGCCCATTATAGCAGATGTGAGATTTTCTTTGCCTTCCACTGTCTTTTGAGGATCTCCTTGGCTGGTCATTAGCGTGTACCCCGATTTTAATATCAAGAACATTCCTAGCATTACAGATGCTGGAAATACAATATTGTATAAAGCTTTTATAAAGCCTGTTAGCTGAAGTGGTGGTGGAGTGGCGGCATATACAGGAGATATTGCCATACCAATCCCAATTAGAAGAAGAAATATTGTTAGTCTTTGATATAATCGTTTCATGCCCACTACAACCGATTATCACGGGTATTTAAGAAAGAGTCAAGGGTTCCTGCCTGCAGCCACGTTAATTGTGGTAGGTGTTGTGCTATCTATTCTCTTTTCTCTCACCTTAGTACTAAGTCCTTTTGCTTATGCGAAAGACTGCAATAAGATAGAGGATTTAGATGATCAATTGGAGTGTTACGAAGAAAAGCAGGAAAAAAAGGAGGGAGAAAAGGAAGATCTTTTATCCCAAGCTGAAGATTTACTAGGAAGGATGGAGGACTTTTCCTCTCAACTTTCCATAACTCAGGGAGAGTTAAATTCTCTCCAGGTAGAAATTTCTCATCTGACAACAGAGTTAGCAAAGATAAATGCTAGTCTAGCGGATCGTCAATTAAAACTCGGAGATAAAATAAACCTGAGAAATAAAATAATTAGGCGTTATTATGAGTTGGGTTTATTTAATGAATTAGAAACAATATTTATGGATTCTTCCAGAGAATTTGAGTCTGATTTCCAAGTTCCTTCCTTCATTTATATCTTTAATAGGTCTATGTTCTTTGATACCTCAGGAGCAATTGATGTATTAAATGTTGAAATCAATAGCTTCGAAAAAGATAAGAAGGAAGCAGAAGAACTAAAAGGAAAGCTTGAAACAGCTCGTGCTGAAATGGTAGCTCTTCAAGCTCGCTTGGCAGAGCAGAAGCTTTCTGCAGAAGAAGAACATACTGAGGTAGAAGGAGAAATAAAATCTCTTGAAGAAGAGATAGCTTCTTTGTCCGCAAAACAAAAATCGATCCTTGCTGCAAAATCTGGGGAAGGAGTCATTAGTGGTTATGAAGCCGCAGAGTACAAGTTACCTGATGCTCCATTTAAACCAGCTTATGCTGCAATGAGCTATGGCGCTTTCACTCACTATAAAGGTATGTCCCAATATGGAGCACGGGGTCGTGCAGAGGATGGTAAAAAATATGATGACATAATTGAGTTTTATTACGATGAGGATATAAAGGAGAAGGATGGCTTAGATAGTGAAAAGATATGTGTAGAAGGACACGGGAAGATGAAGTTTAGAGATTATCTCTATGGTTTAGGGGAAATGCCTGTTGACTGGCATAAGGAAGCCCTTAAGACGCAAGTTGTTGCGGCCCGTTCTTATGCTTATCGCTATATAAAGGCAGGTAAGTGTATTTGTACAAGTACAAGTTGTCAGGTTTTTTACAAAGACTTAATAGATCGCTCAGATCGAGATAGTTGGCGCGATGCCGTGGATGACACTAAGGATGAAATTATTGGAGGTAGTACTGATTCTTCAGGTTATGGCTGGTACTCTTCTACAGCAGGTGGCTACTTGGAGAAAGCCGGTTGGGATGTAGATGGTGATTGGCCGAAAGATGCCTATGAGAAGAAAGGTAAATCCCCTTGGTTTTATAAAGCTTGGCATACCAAATCGTATAAGAGTAATTCGTCTACATGTGGTAGGTCAACGCCTTGGCTTAATGAGACGGAAATGGCAGATATTCTTAACTCTTGGAGAGTATGGAAGAAAGGCTCTGGTAGTGAACAAGATCATATAGCTCCTATTACAGATTGTTGGGGAGGTGACCCTTATTCTCACAGCAAGATGAAGGAAAAGGCAGATAAGTATGGTGATGCATATAGCAAGGTTGATAGCATTTCTGTAGATATCAGTAATGGAGGTAGTACCTCCAAAGTGAAATTTAAAACAGACAAGGGTACTGTGGAAATAGAAGGTGATGAATTCAAAACAGTTTTTAACTTAAGAGCTCCTGGTTATGTTGCTATTAGAAGTAGGCTTTTTGATATCGAAGTAGAGAAATAATTTGTCTGTTTAAATCCTTTTCTAATGCTATAATCCCCGCAGTTATGAAACTTCTGTATAGCTCTTATATTAAAGATCCAAAGCGTGTTGAATTTGAGGGTGAGGATAATGATGAGGATATACTGCTTACCTTAAGACAACACCCTATTACAAATTTGAGATGGATGTTAGTAACTGCCTTTATGCTAAATGTTCCACCGCTTGCTACCTTTTTGTTAAAGTTTAATGGCATACCTTCATGGGATTTTATGCCTGGTGGTTTAAGATTCATTTTGATTACTTTTTGGTTTGTTTTCACATTTGGTTATTTTTTCACTTCATTTTTAGTCTGGTATTACAGTGTGTACATTGTTTCTTCAAAGAAGGTTGTGGATATTGATTTCCATGGCTTTTTACATAGAAGGTTCTCTGAGGCGTTGCTTTCAAATATTGAGGATCTAACTCACCAGTATAGTGGTTTTGGTCAGGTTACATTTAATTATGCCACCCTCCATATTCAGACCGCTGGAGAAATGAGGGAACTGGAATTTGAATCAATTCCCCGCCCAGGTGAGGTACAAGATTTTATTTCAGATTTAGCAGCAGCATCTCACAAGAGATTTGGTCATAAAAGGAGAATTGATGACGATTGATTTAGTAACTATCTTTGCCAATGAGGGTGTGTTGCTATCTATTAAGGTGGCCCTTTTAATAATAGAATTTTTGTATGGCGCCTTTGGCTTTGTTATTGTTAGACAGGTTGTACTAATGGGCAGGACATTTAAAACTGAGTTTAATCCCTTCTTTAAATTGCTTGCTCTAATTAATTTCTTTGCTACGTTAGGTTTGTTTATACTTACATTTATTATCCTTTAGCTTATGCAAAAAAAACTTGAAGTAAGAACTCAAAAGCTTTCAAAAAAACTGCCACAGGAAGCACGGGAGTTTTCTACTACCATCTTTGTAGAGCCTGAGGATTTAAAGATGCTAGAAAAGAAAGGTTCTTTGTACTGTGTTTTTGATGTTACTAGTGAAGATTCAGTTGATCCTCTTTTAGTTACGAAGATAGTAAGAGATGTGCTATATGATTCTTATTACTCTTCAGAATCAGCATCTCCCATACAAGCTTTAGAAAGAGCGATTATTAGTGTGAAGGAAAAGGTTATTGCTCTCCCCGGTGAAAGATCTAAAGAAGTAAAGATTTCTGATTTTAATATATTAGCTGCAGTTTTATGGGGAAACGTTGTTTATATGGTTCAGTTTGGTAAGGGGGGAAGTTTCCTTGTGCGTGAAAACACAGTTAAGCCTGTGAATACTGCAACAGAGGGGAATTTCTCAGTAGCATCTGGTGTTGTAAAGGTGGACGATGTAATAGTCTTGGGCACACAACCCTTCATTGATATTTATTCCGCACAAGATTTAATTTTGGGTAAGGTGTCTTTTTCCATGAGCGATCTAAAGGCTACTGCGGCAGCTCTTCTGTTGAAGTTTGAAATGTCAGCCCAATTTACGGAAGAAGAAAAGATTAACTTTGGCCTTGATGAGGATAAGCCGTCTGTTGCCGAATCTAAGAAGAGCGTTAAGAAGGTAAAAACCAAACTCCCCAAAATTTCTGTAAAACGTGTGAAGAGGAAAAAGATAAAACCTGCTTATTATGTTATTGGGATCGTGGCCCTAACTCTTATTGGTTCCGTCATTCTTACTGTAAAGGGTGGTTTTTCATTTGAAAATGTATTTAAAAAAGATAAACAAGCTGAAAAGCAGGAGGAGACAACAGTAGTTGAGTCAGAAGAGGAAAAGGCAGATACACAGGATAAGGAAGACACTAAAAAGTCAGATAAAGAGTTAAAGATAGAAAGAATTAATCCTGAGGTGTTTTATGATATTAAACTTGTCGATGAAAATGCCTCACCAACGAATATTGCAGTACTTGATTCAGAGGTAATGGTATCTGATGCTAGTACTGGAAAGTTGTTTGTATCAAGCCTAACAACATCAAAGTTTACAGAAGAGTCTATTTTCTCAGGAATTAAGAATCTATCTAACTTTGGAGGAGATCTTACCTTTGTAGACAATACTGGTTATAAAG
>CAZTXE010000068.1:0-4615 GCA_964617305.1 uncultured Candidatus Saccharibacteria bacterium
TATTCTTAGTTGCTATGGCCGATGTTTTGGGATCATATGAAAAAGCAATTGAATATGCTTCCAAAATTTTACGAATCAATGGAACAGTAGTTCCCATTACATCAGCACCTGTAGATTTATGTGCCGAATATGAAGACGGTTCCATACTAGAAGAAGAAGCAGTTATTGATGAACCGGCAGAAGGTTTTAATGGTAAACAAAGAATTGTTGATCTTTGGATTCAACCCAACTTATCAATTACTAAAGAAGCAATGAGGGCAATACTTGAAGCTGAGTTTATTGTTTTGGGTCCGGGCGATCTGTATACGAGCATTTTTCCAAACCTTGTCGTTAAAGGTACTAAGGCCGCCATCAAGAAATCCCGCGCAAAGATTATCTATGTTGTGAACCTTATAACAAAGTATGGTCAAACGTACAAATTCACAGCCAGAGACCATGTTGATGAAATCACTAAATATTTGGAGAAGTCTCCTGATTTTGTTCTTGTGAACTCTATAGAATTGCCCGAAAGAATATTAAAGAAATACAAAGAAGAGAAAAATTTCCCTGTTAAAGATAACTTAAAAAAGAAGGAAGATTTTGAAGTGATAAGAGCAGATGTTTTAGTACCTCGTGAAATACAAAAAAGAGAGGGTGACGCCGTAAGAAGAAGTTTAATAAGACATGACCCCGATAAGCTAGCTTGGGAAATTGTAAAGATAGTAAAGGAAACTGACCTTACAACTCAGATTTAACTCTCTCCACACCCATTAGTGCATTTTTGTAGTCAGGTTGTATCTCCAATGCCTTTTCGAAATGTTCCAATGTCTTCTGCTTATCTCCAAGTTCATATTTAACAATTCCCAAATGGTAATAGGCTTGTGGAATATTGGGATTGATTACAATTGTTTTTTCAAAGTATTCTTCTGCCTTTTCAAGGTCCCCTGTTTTTAGGTATGTAAAGCCCAAGTTATGTAATGCATCTGCATATGTGGGGTTAAGTTCAATTGCTTTTTCAAAAGCCTCTATTGCTCTATCCATTTCCCCATCTTCCGCATAGACATCCCCTAAGTTGTTATATGTTCGTGCACTTTTTGGATATGCATTTCGGGTTGATTCCCATAAGGTTTTTCGTGTCTGCCAGTCATTATTTCTTGTGATTACTCTTGTAGAATATAATCCAGCTACCAGTAGCGTCATTATTAAAGCTAATTGTTTAATTCTGTACCTTTTTTCGATGTTTACAAATATGATCGCTATAAGTGTGGTGAAGCATAGTGTTGCTATATAAAGATATCTTTCAGCAATAAACCAAGCTACCTGATAAGGGCTTATCATATAAAGGATTGATGCTATTCCTATCAATATTAGGCCTGTTGCCTTTCTATTTTTCTTCCATAGGCCCACTATGATAATAAATAGGGCAACAGTAAGGATAAACATCCATCTAAGAGTTGTTTGAGTTATTGTTTCGGCATCATGGTAAAGGCTTAGACGTACTGGATAAAACAGAAGAACTAAAGCCTTATATATGGAGTACCCAAACCGGGTTATATATGGAGTCGCTTTCTCAACTGTTGTTCCCGTTTCTTGTATACGGTTTATGAGTCTTTCTTGTGAAAGAAGATAATATACAAATCCACCACTACTTAGAACAAAGGGTAGGAAATTCAGCCAACTTTTAATCTTTATACGATATTCTAGAAAGAATTGATCAATTACTGCAATAATTGGCAAAATGATAAGTATCTGAGCCACATTTGTTGTGATAGAGGCAATAATATACATTATTGTTGCCACTATTAAATATATGTATTTCTTACTATTTTTATACAAAATATAAAATAGGATTGTTAGAAGTGTATATATTGCGATTATTGGATAAACTCTTCCTGATACCCAAGTTATAGCTTCCACATTTGCTGGATGAAGGATAAAGAGAAGGGTTGCTAGTAATGAAACCTTTCTTGAAAAGAAATTTGTTAATACTGTAAATCCAAGGCCCGCCACAAATACGTGAGTAACAATGGAGGTGACATGTGAAGGTAACGGGTTCTCTCCGAAAAAATGGTAATTTAGGGCATGTAGTATTTGTGTTACTTCCAATGTTTTAAGGGAGTTTATTAAACTTTTTGTCATTGGATTGTTAATGTAGATAGCTATATCATCTGAGATGAAATCCCCTTTAAGGGAATTTGCATAGGCCAGAAAGGTAATACATGCAATCCCTACTAATACAAACCAGTGATTTTTCCAAAAGGTGAAAAGTTCCATAAGTGACATTAGCTTTATGTATGGGACCTTTTCTTTTCGTTTAATCTTTTTCTGTTTTTTCTTGTTAGAAAGGCCTGCACTGACAATATATTTATCTACCAGTCTTTTTTTCACATCTAGTTTATTTGCTAACTTGCTAGCCGTTGAGCCTTCAATGTTTTTATTAATAAATTCTTTTTGTGCTTTTGTAAGTTTCATTACCATATATAATATACACGTGAACTCAAAAGAAGAAATCAAAAAAGAATCCAATTTATTATTGGACATTGTTGAATCATTTATAAGCTCCTTTGTAGTGCTTATGGTTTTATATGTGTTTCTAGCTTTTCCTGAAATAGTTTCAGGAGCAAGTATGGAACCAATACTTCGTAACGGAGAAAGAATACTTGTTGAACGAATTTCAAAACACCTAGCTGGGATAGAGCGTGGAGATATAATAATTTTCCATCCTCCGGGGCAAGATTCAGTAGACTATGTGAAAAGAGTAATTGGTGTGCCTGGAGATGTCGTAAAAGTATCTGCTTGTAAGGTTTATGTCACAACTGAAGATGGTCGCTTTGAACTAGAGGAACCTTATTTATATGAAGGTACCTGCACTGAAGCAGGCCCGTCATTAAAGGAAGGAAGGGCTCAAAAAGTTGAGGAAGGGGAGTATATCGTCTTAGGTGATAACCGTACGAAATCTGCTGATTCTAGGATGTTTGGCCCTATAATTTTTGACCGTGTTGTAGGCAAAGCCGCCCTTCGTTTTTGGCCCCCCTCTGAAATTCAGATCTTTTAAGTTACCTTTTTAATTAATAATGAAAAATGGGAGTTTATAAAGCTGTTGACACCTATACTTACGTATGATAATGTTTTGTACGCTTAGCAGTGATTAAGAGTATAAGGCTTGTTGAAGGGTAAATACATCTGGAATTATAAAGACAACTGAATATTACACAAGCGTGTATAGGCACGAGGGGATCGTGCTGAGCTTATTTTAGAGTAAAAGCAAAGTAATTTATTATCTAAAGGAATTATCTTAATGCGCTATAACTTTTCAAAAAGGAAGAATGTTCTGCCACTTCCAAACTTATCGGAAATTCAATTAAACTCATACAACTGGCTTTTTGAGGAAGGGATTCAGGAAATACTCAAAGAACTTGGTACAGTAGAGGATGACACCGGCAGAAATTGGGTTTTAACCCTATCTGACCCCGATTTTGATAAAGAAAACATTACCATTGACGAAGCATTAAGAGCTGGAAGAACATATGACGCCCCTTGGTATCTAACCTCACAAATTAAAGACACCGAAACAAAAAAGACAAAGAAGAAAAAGATTTACATGGGAGATGTTCCCTTAATTACCCCAACAGGTACATTTATTATTAATGGTATCGAAAGGGTGGTAATTAACCAAATCACCCGTTCTTATGGAGCATTATTCACAAGCGAAATTTCCCCTTCAACGGGGAAACTTTTAGGAGGAGCTAAGATCCTACCTAAAAACGGTGTGTGGGTAACTATCACAACTTCAAGACGTGGTGTTATTAGTGCAAAGATTGATAGAAGAAGAAAGATTGCAATCACAACCCTTTTAAGAATATTTGGTCTTGAAACTGATGAAGATATAAAAGCTGCATTTGCAGAGGTGGATAGCAACCCGGAGATGAATTTTATAGAAAATACACTTGCTAAGGATCCTGCAAGTAGCGTAGAAGAGGCAATTCTTGAGGTTTATAGAAAGATGCGTCCCGGTGAACCTTTGGTGCTTGAGAATGCTAAAGAGTTAGTACAAGCAATGTTTTTTAACAACAGAAGATACTCACTTGGTAAGGTGGGTCGTTTCAGAATGAATCAAAAACTTGGTCATAAATTCCCTAATGAAGAAAAATATTGGTTACTCCAATTAGAAGATTGGATTAAGATAATTTCCCGTGTTATTGAGATG
The DNA here is from genome assembly GCA_964617305.1 of uncultured Candidatus Saccharibacteria bacterium. Taxonomy (GTDB): domain Bacteria; phylum Patescibacteriota; class WWE3; order UBA101185; family UBA10185; genus CAZTXE01. Next base: position 4,187 of record CAZTXE010000068.1, read on the forward strand.
AACAATGGTGAAAACGTTTCTGATGATGTTGACCATTTGGGTAACAGAAGGATTAGAAGTGTTGGAGAACTATTACAAAATGAAATAAGAATCGGATTTTTACAGATTGAAAAGAATATTAAGGAAAGAATGAGCCTTCAACCACGTGAGGAGCTTCCTGATCCTGCAATTTTGATTTCTCCAAGAGCTGTGACCGCAAAGATACACAGCTTTTTTGCTTCTGGTCAGTTGTCCCAGTTCCAAGATCAGCAAAACATTCTTACAGCACTTGACCATTTAAGAAGAATTTCTGTATCTGGTCCTGGTGGTTTAACAAGAGTTTGTTTTGGTTTTTTTATATGAGAACAGAGAAGCGGAGCCGTTTGTTTTTTTTGTGGTTTTTTTTTTTTTCAAGCAGAAGACGGCATACGAGATAACCGAACGTGACTG
>CAZTXE010000069.1:0-4271 GCA_964617305.1 uncultured Candidatus Saccharibacteria bacterium
GGAATCTTTGATTTTGGTGTCTTTTCAGGTTCCATGGGCATGCCTTTGGACTGATATTTTACGTCTCTTTTTAAAGAGTTACAAATAGGGTGTTTGGTACAAAGAACATAAAGGATGTTATTCCGTTTGGCCCATTCCTTATAATAGGTAGTGTTCTCGCCTTTGCATTTGGCCAGCAACTCTTCGATTGGTACATTGGATTAATATAGATACCAATAGATATATCATTGACAAACACCCTATAATTCTATAGTATTTTAATTGTGAACATCCATTTTGTTTCACAAAAAACCTAATAGCGTTTTATTAACAGTCTCCAATTTTGGAGACTTTTTCACTTAGATACCCTGAAAGGAGGGATCTTATGAATAAGCAACGAAGAATGCGTAGTTCCCACCTAGAGGGGGGTAAGATAATGGTTCCGTTTGCCATAATGTCTGTAATTACGCTGGGCGTTCTGGCTGTATTCTTGGTTTTTTTTATTAGTCCAATCATAAACCAGGATGGTGACACTGCGGAAGCCGCAGAGCCAACGGAGACCTTCACCGAGGTATCTCCTCCAACGGATACACCGGCACCGACGAATACGCCAGTTCCGACGGAGACCTTCACCGAAGTATCTCCTCCAACGGATACACCGGCACCGACGAATACGCCAGTTCCGACGGAGACCTTCACCGAAGTATCTCCTCCAACGGATACACCGGCACCGACGAACACGCCAGTTCCGACGGAGACCTTCACCGAAGTGCCTTCTCTAACGGATACGCCTACGGCATCGGTTACCCCCGTGCCCACAGTTGTTGATACTACTTCCTTCGTTTTGGATTTTGGGACAGGAAGTATCTCTGGACCAGGAACTGATTCAGGTGACGAGGAAGCTAAGTCGCATAAGACCGCGATGGGCCATTGGATCGACGATGTTTTTGAAAGTCTACCTGATGGTATACGTCCCGGTGAAGTGTTGGATTATCTCAGTTCTTGTCCAGAAAACCCCGCTACTTATGAAATTTATGAGGTTGCTGCCGAGGGTAATCCAAAGATATGTATTGTGGATCCTGTCATGTGCACCCCTTCGGAGTCGGGGATAATTCATGATATGAACACTACCTGTGATGGTGCCATACTTTTTGTAACCAAACAGGCAGGGGAAGATTCCGGTTGGTGGACCGAAGGTCCCTACGGAGACCCTCAATATGGTTACTCCGGGTATGAATACTATGAATCTCCGACGGGTTATTTTCGTGGGGTTGTCATAGGTGCTGATAGGAAGGCACGTAACTTCACACGTTCTGAATTTGTAGAGAGATTCCGTTGTTATTGGCCCGTAGGGTACCCAGGTACCAATATGCAGGCCATGGCAGAGGGTATCGTAGGTGCCTGGTGGATACCCGCCCGAATGTCTAGTTATTTGGCTAATAACTCCGAGTATTTCGGTATTGTTAACCTTTTAACTGAGGGAGATAACTACAACACCTGTTTTAACTACTAAACGAAAGGGATTGCATGTTTTATGTCTTTCTGACATGCAATCCCCTCTCGCCCATTGATCTGTTTCCCAAAAGTGTATACAATTTACATATGCCCAACCTAAATAGAAGCAGTTTGTTTAGAATACTAGCCATATTATTTTCAATATTCTTCTTGTTTGTAGCTTTCCTCTTTTTCTTCCAAAGATCTAACTCTTTGTTTTTTGATAAGGTTTGGTCCAATAATTTTAGAACTAGAATAGATGATACTGCCGAAGCTGCTTTTTTACACAATACCCTTGGTTACAGAACCTTATACAAGTTAGTTTATCCTAATACATATATCTGGCGTCCTTCTAGAGTAGTCCCTGATTATCCTGTCATTCCTGACCTAGCTGGTAATAATGATTTTCAAACAATATTTGGTGAAATTGTTGGCTGGCGTCCTGATGAATCCAGACTTTTAGTACAAACCTACTTAAGCTATAATCACAACTTTATCATAGTAGACGTGGCTCCTGAGACCGGTACTTTAGTTTTTGTGCCAAAATTTGGTGAAGACAATCAGCCAATATGGGAATCACCACCCACACGCAATTTCGTAACATATGAAGAACTAGCCAAACTCTACAATGTTTTTCCTGATGAAGCTTCCTTTCAGAAATTTATACATGCTTTTGGTAGAGAGAACGAAGATATGCTAATTGGATATATTATAAGTAATTTTGGCGGACCAGATACTAGAATTCATAGTGAGGCTTCTGGTTATTATTCATGGGATAACCTTTTTTGTAATAGAGATATTATTGCAATTCAGTATCCAAAAGATGTAAACACAAAAGAGTATTTGGGAGACGAGTCTAAAGCATTGAAAGCAGGCTCAGTTTCTGTAGAGTCTCGAGGATGTCCAACATTACATATTTCAAAGGAATCTAAATTTGAAAACCTATAAAAACATACATTTGTTAATATTTTTCACTTTACTACTTACTTTTTTTAGTTTTGTCCGGTTACCTGTGTTTGCAGGGAGGGATTTTGGTATGGGTTGGGAGGCTCCCGACGCTGTAGTAACAAGAGAAGAAGCTTCTTCAGGAGGTTCATCGAGTTCAAATGATGATGATGAAGAGCAAACAGAAGATTCGGATTATTGGGAGGATCAGCGAAAAGATAAAAAAAGGCAAGCAGCTGCTCAGGTTACCGTAACTACAGTAGAAGTTGTAACAGAAAGCATATTTGATTTAGGCGATGTTGGTTCACTATTGGCAGATGCGTCTTTCATAGGTACCTCACTTAGCCATTTGTCTAGTGGGGGTTCAAGTTCCTGGGATGATATTTCTGATCTTTTCGATGCAAGTACAGATCCCCTAGATGGCCAAAATGGTTGGTTATTGGATCCCAACCTAGAGGCAAGTGGTTGCCAGGGAACCTTGAACGCCGCCGAAACTGCGTTGACGGTTACATGTAAAGATTCCTCACAAAAAGTAACTCTAGTTGTTGGTGTAGATATTTCTACAGATAGATTAGCATTACTGGGATTAGTATCTACTGCTACTGGTTACTATAATGAGGGACAACGAACACTTAATGGTAGTGAATTTTGTATTGCTTCAACAAGTTCATTGAGTTGCGGCGACTGTTGTTGTGATGACTGTGGTTTCCAAGACTGCAGTGGTAGCTGTGGTAGTGGAACTACCACAAAAACTATTACAGAAATACTTGAGGAAATTGATGAGGGTGACTTGGGTGGTGATAGCCCATATACTCCAGTAGCAGGTTGTACTGATACCTATCCCAGCAAACCTGAGTTAGTATCCCCTGAAGATGGTGCTACTGTTTCCGCTCAAGAAACAGTGACATTGGATTGGTCACTTTCTGACTGGGGTACCGCTTGTTCTTTCCCAGAACAGTCCTATGCATTAAATCTTATTTCCTCAGATAGTAATAGATCAGCAGGTTCAGGTACAAAACTTGCAAGTGGTGTTATTACATACCAGGATATAAGCGCTTCCGAACTATCTATAGAGGTATCCGCAGGAGAAGGTATTAGATGGTGGGTAGTTGCCTTTAATGGTTATTACAGTATGCCCTCAGACATTAGTTCCTTTGTAGTTTCCGAGATTGTAGATGTACAAGGTATAACTTGGGATTCAACAGGTCAAGCTTGTACTGCAAGTCCTAGTGAAGGTGATGAAATAAAGAAAGGTTCTGGTGACGGCGAAATCGAGGATGATATTCTTTTAACTCTTGATGGTGTAACGCAAACTGGTGCTTGGGATCCAGATGCTTCCGGTAGAAGTTATTTGATAGAGGGTGTTGATATTGGAACCCACTTTTTAACAGCAAGTACTCCCGCACCTTCAGGTTTCCCAAACTTTAAGTATCATCTTGCATGTGTGAATGGGGATGAGACACGAACAGCTTCCTTTGATGCTCAAACGGATCCTACGACAGTCCATCTTGGTTTTGAACTCTTTTCTGCAGGATGGTTTAACGTAATAGATGGAGATGTGTTTGGAGGTTGTTTCAACTGTGTTGACGGCATATCTGTTGGTATACCTTTTGAAGATGATGTTCTAGGAGGTTTCACAGACGCTTTGGTGGCAGGCGCCGGTTCTGTTTTCTCAAATGGTTCCCTCTCGATTAAAAATCCAGACGGTGATGACCAAATCGTAAATGATAATGATGAACACTTTGCAGAAAATATGTATGACTCTTCTCTTGGCGAGACCGAAGGTCATGCTAACTTCTGGTCTGATGATTTCAGTTTTAATGCACCAGATGGTTCTGAGGAAGTATCTGACT
>CAZTXE010000070.1:0-4242 GCA_964617305.1 uncultured Candidatus Saccharibacteria bacterium
TTTCAAGAAGGTCAGTTAGATCGCTGAAACTATCACTCAACCCTTTTTGACTAAAGTTCTTTACAGGATCATAAGTTCCCGGGATATCACCAAAAACTGTTTCTACTACATCTACCTTATCTAAAAACCTATCCGCTGCTGCTTGTTGCGCAGGAGTAGAAAACCTGGTATCAAAATATTCAAGTCGCCCATCAGCTAATCTACGACGTCTATTAAATGAAACTTCTTTACCCAACGCCGTGATAATGGATTGATTCATGTCAGCCGCAGAGCCATTTCTAAAAAAGAAGGCTTTATTGTTTTCTTTGTAATCCCCAACATTTTTTACAACATCTTTATATACATTTTTACCTACCCCCAAATCAGTCCCTGTAGGAGAAACGTACATATCCTTACCAGCAATCTCTATAAAACCATCTCCTTCAGCAGTCAGATTATAAGGAGAATCCTCTGCTGTTAAAAAACCGGATTGCTCTTCAGTACCAACCCAAAGTTTTTTATGCGCCCTTTGCGTAAAATCATCTATGTCGGCAAGGGATTTAATAGGATTGACGAGAAAACTCTCAACTTGCTTCATTGGATCTTTGGCCCATTCACGGGGATCTAGAGTACCGCCCACAGTAACCTTACCGGGCATGTCTTCTACTTCCTCCTGCCCCCCAGCCGTCAGCCCCTCAGAGGTAACAACATACTTACCGTAGTAATTTGACTTCCACGCAGTCTCCACCTCATCAACTTCTCGGTCTATCAACCACTTAGGAATACCTACTAAAACATTACTTAAAGAGCTTAAAAGAGAATCAGAAAAAGAGGGAACATGATCTTCCTGAAAAGGACTCTTTCCACCACCACCAGGTCTTCGTGACAAGGGTTTGTCTCCAGGGTAATATCCTATATAAAATGGTGGTTTAGATGCCATATGTACTTATTGTATATAGAAAATTTGGAAAAGCCTAGCAAAGTGAACCATTGCAAGTGATACGATAATATGAAAAAATTGGGATACATGCATAAAGACATAATTCAGAAAAGATTTGTACAAAATTTGGTAGTGATTACACTATTATTACTTGCTTATGGTGGTTTCTCTGAAAATGAAAAAACCTTTGCTGCAAACAATTGTGAGGGAAGTTGTGCAGAAGAATTTTGTAAAAACCATCCCGGCATAAATGAGTGGGTATGTGTCTCAGATAGTACTTATTCTAGCTGTGATGTCGCAACACATAACTGTATATGGGATGCCCAGGCAGGAACCTTTGTAAACGGAGCACTTTTAGCAGAAACGACTCCAGAAGAAAATACAGGAACACCTCCAGAACGCACAGGATCGTTCACACCAAGTAATGCAGGCACCACACATGCCGCTGAAGAAGGCGATACAGGTTGTGCCTCCTTTAGTTCCGCAGTCACCAGTCCAAAAAGATGCATATACAACATGGTAAGAAATGCAATTCCCGATGTGGACATAAGTAGTACGGTATCCAATATATTCGCAGCCTTGGTGACTGATGTACCTATGCAACTTGTCTTTGGTAGATCTGTAGACCAAATGCATGCATGTGTTGCCGAAGATGCTGGCATTGCTATACCCGCGGACATTCAAAAAATACAAGACAATGAGGACTGCAGCGACTTGCAAATAAACCCAGAATCTTTTGCATATGGTCAAATACCAACATCATCAAAGGTCTACAGAAGTGCCTTGGGACTGCCCCTGATGGCACAATATATAGACAGCACACAACCTGTTCCAGTAAATCTTGCCTTTTATGCAAATCATGTGGCCTCCAATACGTTGCTTATAAGAAATACCGCCTTAGCAAGTAGTGGTGTGGGTGTAGGTAGCATCATAATGGATATGTCTCTTAACATTTGGGAACAAATGCGAAATATCTCATATGGGTTGCTCGCAATTTTCATGTTGTACATAGGAGTTATGATTATGATGAGAAAAAATATTGATCCTAGAACAACGGTCACTGTCCAAAATGCTATTCCTAAAATTGTCATTGCACTTGTCTTAATAACCTTCAGCTACGCACTAGGTTCACTTGGGGCCGCCTTAGTAAATCCTCTATCGGAAGCCATTAAAACACTAATTAATGGATTACCACTAACTCCAACAGGCGGTGCTAACTGGGTATGGACTCTTATAGCACTTACCTGGATAGCCTTTCCTATCACAGGAGTAATAGGAGTGGTAATAATATTAATAGCAGTACTGGTACTAATAGTGATACTTCTAACAGTTCTTATAAAGATCCAAATAACCTACATTAAAATTGCCCTACACGTAATCATAGGACCTCTACAATTTGCATGGGGAGCCATTCCTGGAAATGAAGAAACTGTGCAAAACTGGTTTAAAAAACTAGGGGCCTTAGTATTGACAGTACCAGCAATGAGGGGAATGTTGGCTATTGCTAAATACGTAACTCAGGAAGCATACGCATACACAGCCACTTGGCAGGAAAGCAGCGCATTAAGCACTAATGAAAACTTATTACAATTTGGGTCTACAATGGTAATTGCCCTAGCAATTCCATTGATCGTTATCTTCATATTGGCATTCGCAGCAAAGATGCCAAAGAAAATAGAAGAAGCATTCATGGGACCAATCAAAAGATAGAAAACCTCGTGTAAAACATTGATACTTCCCCTATAATAGCTTTACATGCCCATAAACGAGACTCCACAGTCAAATAAACAACACGCTGTTCCACAAAACATAATGGATGTGGAATTTAAACTTATTGGCGATCTTACAATGCGCCAATTCTTTTATCTGCTTGTCTTTGTTGGTGGTGCATATGTGATGTATGTTTTGGGACTTCCAGGAATCATAAGAATTCCAGGAATGCTCATTAGCATACTTGCTGGAGTTGCCTTTGCTTTTATGCCTGTAGAAGATAGAGGTCTTGACGAATGGATAGTTTATTTTTCTAAAGCTGTATTTACAGACCTTCAAAGAGTATGGCATAAGAAAGCAATACCTCTAAATGCCTTCATGTACGACAATCTATCCTTGGTTAAACAAGAATTAATAACTCTAGCACCAACAGCCAGTAGAAGAAAACTAGAACGTTATCTAGAAGGACAACATGCACCAGCTGTTGCTGTAGACGCCTATGCTAAAAGGGAGCAGGAGTACATTCAAAAGGTACAAACAGCCTTTGCAGATATGGTTCCTCAACAAACAACAGTAACCACAACTGTAGACGGACCGGAATTTGAATTTGAAGAACTAGAAGAAAAACCCGCACAGGAGGAACCAGCAGAGAAACCAGAAATACCTGTGGCAATACCACCAGTTCAAAAACCAGTTGTAGAAAAAATAGAAACTCCTAAAGTGAAACCTACAGAAGTTAAGGAAACTCCAATACAACCAAAGATTGTAAAACGCGCAAAGATCAGAAAGGTAAAACCTTCACCAATAATACCAACTCCCGCAAGACCAATATCCCCATCTGCCGCAATGACACCAAACAGGCATACAGGGCGTATATTTACGAGCTTGTTACCGGATGAAGGAACCATAGTACTTCCAATAAGAGGAGAAAAAATTATAAAACCGCAGGAAGAACAGGAACTAGAGGTTAGGGCTGCAGAGAAAGCTGCTCAACTTAAAACATATATAGAGCAAATTAAAACAGGAAAAGGCCTAGTAACACCTCCTAAACAAGCCGTGAAAGAAACTGAGGTAAAGGAAGATCTCTCTGTAATTAAAGACGAAGAAAAAGATATAGATGCAGAGGCCAAAGACCTTATTAGAAAACTCCAACTTGATAATGAAAAACTTCAAAAACAAATGGACAAACTTCAAAAAGATATAACTAAGGTACAACCAGAAGATAAAAAGAAAAAGGAAGAAGCCCTCAAAAAACTCCAGAAAGAAAGTGGCAAAACAACAAAAACAATTTCAAAACTTGTTGAACAGGTATCAGAAATCACAGGTAGTTCACCGGAAGAATTAGTGTTAGTAGAAACAGAGGAAACGAAAGCGCCTACAACAGCCAACATAGAACATCTAAGACCAAAGCTACCAAACCTGATAGCAGGTATTGTCAAAAATTCAGAAGGTAACACACTACCTAATACATTACTAATAATTAAAAATGCTAAAAACGATCCTGTACGAGCAATAAAAACTAATGATCTAGGAGAATTTGTAATAACTAACCCCTTAGCAAATGGCGGCTACAAAATAGACATATATATATATATATATATATATGGCTGTGT
>CAZTXE010000071.1:0-4219 GCA_964617305.1 uncultured Candidatus Saccharibacteria bacterium
CACATTTGTTTCAACTTCAATAGTGTGAGACAAATCACTGTGCCAACCATCAAGATATGCCCCCAAATCAATACTTACCAGGTCCCCCGCCTTTAATACATAATCATTGGGTATTCCATGAACAAGGCCTTCATTAATGTTAATACACGTAGCAAAATCATAGTCATCAACAGTTTTAAACCCGGGTGTTGCACCATTATCACAAATGTATTTATCTACTATGTTATTAAGCTCAAGCGTAGTAATCCCAGGCTTTGCGGCACCTATAGTTGCATTAAGAGCACCCTTAGCTATCTTTCCTGCAGCAACCATTTTTTCAATTTGTTCTGGTGTTTTAATTGGAATCACTATTTTTTAGAGCAGCAAGTGCTAATTCAAATACTTCTTCTGGAGTACCTTCTCCATCAATCTTTCTTAAAATGCCAAGTTTTTTATAATGATCAACAACGGGAAGTGTTTCTTCTGCATATACCTCCAAACGCTCAAGAACTACTTCTTCTGCGTCATCAGCACGCTGCGTTAATTCACCACTACAACGTTTACAGTTGTGGGGATCCTCTTCAGACATAGTGAAGATATTGCATGTGAAATCATCTGCCTCACAAATCCTTCTACCACTAATTCTCTTTATGGAGGTTTCAGGTTCTATATCAATAAATAAGGCGACATCAACTCTAGGATCAAAATGTTCCAACTGCACAATGTTTCTAAGATAACCGTCTAGCAAAAAGCCCCTGGCACAGTCAGCATCTTCTAATCTCTTTTTTAAAACCTCTGCAACCAGATCATGAGGAGCAAGTTCACCAGAATCCATAAGGGTATGCAACTCGGAGTAACGGGGGTGAGTTTCAGGTATTTCTCTTAATAGACCTCCAATGGATATGACGGGAAAACCCAATTTCTCACTTAATAACTCCCCAACAGTTCCCTTACCACAGGCAGGTGGACCAATGAGCAGTATTTTCACAATAAATCTCCTAATCCAAGACTGCCTGCTTGGCTACGAAGTTTCTTTTCTGCTTTCTTCTTTGCTGATTTTAAAGCACTGTTGATAAGATCCTTTAGAAGTTTATCGTTATCACCATCAAATTCGATACTTACTACCTTATTATTTGCAGTTACAGTAACGCTGTAATCACCTTTATGTTCTGTAACCTGAATTTGCTCCATCTGTTTTTCAATTTCAGACTGAGCTTTTTTCCACTTGTTTGCTGTTTTTACCTTATCTAACATTATTTCCTTACATTAAGAAACTATCATAGTTTCTAGTAACTAACATCGACTCCATCTGTCTTGTAGTTTCTAAAACTACAGATACTACAATTAAAAGACCTGTACCGCCAACACTGTACGAGGTATTACCACCCATGGCTAGTTGAACAATGAAAGGCATTACTGCAATTAACCCCAGAAAGAGAGCTCCGCCAAGAGTGATTCGGGTAATAATCCTTCCCAGATATTTCTTTGTTGCAATACCAGGTCTAACACCAGGAATAAAACCTCCACGCTTTTTAATATCATCTGAAATCTTTTCAGGATCAAACTGAACGGCTGTATAAAAATATGTAAAACCAAAAACTAATAAGAAATAAGTTAGATTGTATGCCCAGTTTGTTCTTTGAAAGTTAATTGCAAGCCAACTACCAATATTTTGCATAACCTCATTTGTAGATGCCTGTAGAGGGGCACTAATCATTGTGGGTAACATCACAATGGAGACAGCAAATATTATAGGAATTACTCCAGCCTGATTAATCTTAATTGGCAGATAGTTAGAAACCCTTTGACCCCCCTGTCCACGTCTACCGTATTCAAGGGAAATGTTTCTTGTTCCCTCATTTATAAGTACGACACCAACAATGACAAGGATAGCAACAATTAAGAATATTATTGGTTGAATTAGATTTATGAAATTGGAAAAGTCGATTGTTGTAATAAATTGATAAGCGGATGCTGGCATTCTTCCAATAATTCCTACAAAGATTAGAAGGGAGATACCATTACCAATACCATATTCTGTTAAAAGATCCCCAATCCAAACAAGGAGCATTCCTCCCCCTGTTAATGTTGCAATAAGAACAGCTAAATCAAAGGAGGCAAGTTCTCCAATAACACCCTGTCTACTTAATAAGAAGTAAACTCCGTATGCTTGAAATAGGCTTATTGGGACAGTTAAGTATCTTGTATATTGATTAAGTATTTCCCTTCCTGATTCACCTTCCTTGGATAATTCTTCAAACTTTGGAATCATCATGGTCATAAGCTGAATAATGATGGACGCGTTAATGTATGGGTTTAAACCAAGAGTAACAATTGAGAAGTTTTGAAATCCACCACCGCTAAAGTAATCAAAAAGTCCTAGTAAGGCATTACCTTGGAGATAGGATTTGATTGCTTCTATGTTTACACCGGGAACTGGAACGTGAGCTAGTAACCTAAAGATTAGAATTACTGCAAGAGTAAATAGTATTTTCTTTCTAAGTTCTGCGAGTTTAAATATCTTTAGCATGTATTACCTTTTGTATAAAAGGTTTAAAGGTTAAGAAAGTTTACCACCGGCTTTTTTAATTGCAGCCTCCACACTCTTTGATACCTTAAGACCTTTTAATGTAAGCTTCTTCTCAATTTTACCGTTTGCAAGCACTTTAACAAAGTGTTTAGGCTTTCTGCTAATTATTCCTTTTTCTAAAAGCTTATCAACAGTAACCTCAGTTCCTTCTTTGAATACATTCAAATCTTGCATGGAAATTGCTATAACATCCTTTTTAGTAGGGTTTTTAAAACCCCCGTAAAATGGGAGTCTTTTATAAAGAGGGATTTGACCCCCTTCGAAACCAAAAGGAATGGTGTTTCTAGCTTTTTGTCCCTTTGCACCACGCCCTACAGTATGTCCACCTTTACCACTACCAAAACCACGTCCTAGTCTTTTTGCTTTCCTTATTTGATTTGTCTTTGGTAGGTTATTTAGATTCATCGTAATTTCTTAACTCGGATAAGGCCTTGATTGTACAGGCAACATTTGTCTGTTTGTTGCTTGAACCAAGCATCTTAGCTGAAATATCTTTAATTCCAACAAGTTCTACAACATCTCTGACGGTACCACCAGCAATAATTCCGGAACCTTTTGGTGCAGGCATCAAGAGCACCTTAGAACTTTTATACTTTTTTGTAATTTCGTGTGTAATTGTGTTTCCAGTTAACTTTATAACTGTAATATTTGCTTTAGCTTTTGTAATAGCCTTTTGAATAGCAGTAGATACATCAGGTGCTTTACCTAAAGCAAATCCTACCTTACCTTCACGGTTTCCAAGTACTACTAAAGCAGTGAAACCAATTTTATTTCCACCTTTGGTCTTTTTTGAAACCCTTTTTATCTGGATTATTCTTTCTTCATATTCTTTTGGTTGTCTTACAAATCCTGCCATTTTATTTCCTATCTAAAACTGAAGTCCGCCTTCTCTGACGCCTTCAGCAAATTTTTTAACTCTACCATGGTACTTGTAACTCCCTCTATCAAAGACGATATTTGTGATCTTTTTTTCCTTTGCTTTTTCAGCTAAGGCCTTACCTATCTCAAATGAAGCATCTATCTTTGATTTACCAAGGCTAATTTTAGCAACATCTCCTTGTATATCAATAAGGGTGATCCCTTTTTCATCATCTACAATCTGCCCATAGACAAACTTGTTTGATCTAAAAACTGAGAGTCTAGGTCTATCAGCTGTTCCAAAGACCTTCTTTCTTACTCTTAGTTTTCTCTTAGCTTTGTTTGTTTTTAAAGTTAGTTTGTTCATCTTATGCTATCTTTGCAGCCTTTCCTGGTTTTCTTCTTACTATCTCATTTTCGTATCTAACACCTTTACCTTTGTAAGGTTCAGGCTTTCTTAGTTTTCTAATCTTTGCTGCAATCAAACCTACTAATTGCTTATCAATTCCGTTAATAATAACTGTATCTTGTTCAGGTACTTCAAGTGTAATACCTTCTGGAGCATCAAATACAACAGGGTGTGAGAAACCTAGAGTCAAAGAAATCTTTCTATCAGAATCTTTCTTTGCTCTGTACCCTACACCAACAAGCTTTAGGGTCTTACTAAAACCATCAGTTACACCTACTATCATATTTGCAATTAATGCACGAGTTAAACCCCAATATGCAGAAGAATCCTTAGTTTCAATTGCTACCTCGGCTACAACCTTACTATCTTCAACAGTAACCTTT
>CAZTXE010000072.1:0-4215 GCA_964617305.1 uncultured Candidatus Saccharibacteria bacterium
ATTGATGGTTTCCTTGACCTAGAAAGTATTGCTGTAACCAATAATGAAAACAGTTGTATTGATCCTGAAACTGATGCGGGGGATGTCACATGTGATAACCCGGGTGCTAGTCAAGGAGAACTACAAGATGTAGTAAATATGAGAATGTTTCTTGATAGAGATTGTGATGGTTGGGTTGGCGGTGGTGATACAACCTTCTACAATGGTTTCACTGGAGCTGTAGCTGGTAATTATGAATTAGATGAGCCAATCAACGCCAGTGCTAATACTTGTGTCACAGTAATTTTTGACTGGTGGTCAACTGCTGACGACAATAAAGCAATGGGTGATGATATGACTCTTGATATGACCTTTGAATTGGCCCAAACTACTGGTCAATAAAGATTAGATCAATTTGTTTTAACAACGAGGTTGCATAAGACAGCTTGTGCAACCTGTTGTGGAGTCAAATGTTAAAAAAGATACATATATAGGGAACGTACTAGGAAAGATAGGAAGTTTGTCTTATTCCTTTGTTGTGTTGGTATTGGTTGTAATTGCAGGAATGCTTGCCCTTTCTGTTGTTGAGTTACCTGGAGGAATTAGGTCTTATGTAGTGACCTCAGGTTCCATGGAACCTGCAATAGAAACAGGGGACATTGTATTTATACAACCTTCCAAAGATTATCTTGTAGATGATGTTATTACGTACAAGAAGGAATTTGATATGCCCTTTGTAACACATAGGATTGTGGAGGTAATTTTAGATAATGATCTTGTGGAATACAAGACAAAAGGGGATGCTAATGAGGAGAGTGATTTTGGAGAAGTTCCTCATGAAAGTGTATCTGGTAAGGTGTTTTTAACAATTCCTATACTTGGTAAGTTCATAACGTTTGCTAAATCCCAATGGGGCTTTATGTTGCTTGTAGTTATACCGGCAGTGCTCATCATTTATAATGAACTCCTTCAGATAAAAGGCGAAATATTGAGGCTAATTAAAGACAAGAAAGGGCAAGGAAATGAGGAATAAATCCCTTTTAACAATATCTACAACGCTTTTATTATTTGCTTTTACACCCCTTGTCGCTCATGCAAACTTTGAAGATGTAGGTTCATCAAATAATAATGTGGTATCGGCAGCAACATTGGATATAGGTCTTTATGACAAAACCGTAAGTCCTATAACAGAAGATCTTTTTGATGGATCTCCCTTAGTTACTCCTGTTGTATCCGAAGATGGCTCCATCATAGTGAAGAAAGAGGGTGTATTAGATTTTAAATATTTCATTAAAGCTAAAAATATGTCTGGTGATACAGATTTGTGTAATGTTCTAAATATTTCTGTTGAGCAGGATTCGTCCCTAGTATATGACGGTAGATTGACTGATTTAGATAATCAAACGTTAACATTATCGGGGTCGCAGGATTTTTTGGATTTTGAAATTTATGTAGGTAGTGATGCAAATAATGTCCAAGAGGATACTTGCAACTTTGATCTGGTTGTTAGAGGTTTCCAGACAGATAGCGATGGGACATGGGGTTTTATAGATGAGGAAATAATTGAGGATAATGTTATTAATTCAGGTGTATGGGCAACTTCCTATAATTCCGGAGATATTTTAATAAATGAAATTATGTGGTCTGGTTCAAGTGAACACGAGCTTGATGAGTGGGTAGAACTCAAAAATACCACAGGTGAAGATATTGCTTTAACAGATTGGACATTGGAAGGAGCTGCTGAATCTTCTCACGTAATTGAGCTTTCCGGAATCATTGGAGCCGGAGATTACTATTTATTAACACATTACGATACAGATCATAGTAAAGCTGCAATTAAAGATTCAATTTCACCAGATTTAGTAGATAACAGCGTTCATATCAGGGATCAGGGTGAGGTATTAAGATTGAAGGATCCAGCTGAAAATGAAATTGATAGAACTCCAAATGCAGGCCCAAGCAATACTGGATGGGCTGCTGGTGAGGCTGGCAAAAAGAACAAACCTGAAATGTGGAGATCTATGGAAAGAAATGATACTCCTGGAGACGGAAGTAGTTCAGGAAGCTGGCATACTTGTATAGATACCGGCTGCAATGACACTGTTTATTGGGATAATGAAGGTCAGGATTATGGTACCCCTAAAGCAGATAATAGATCAGAGAATGATCCTACCTCAAAAGAGGTTGAGGAGGAGGATGTTGCTATTGAACCTGAACTATTGGTTCTAAGTGTAGTTGCCGTAGTTCCTCCACCTGTCGTTGAAGATTTACCTGAAGAAGAGCCACCTGTTGAAGATGAAGAGGAATCTGATGAAGGTGAAACAGAGGATACTGATTCTAAAGAAACTGAGGAGGAGCCCCTGCCAGATGAAGAAGAGGATCAAGATCAGGAAGAACCAGAGGAGAAAGAAACACCTTCTGAGGAACCAGCCAGTGTTCCTACTGATGAAGAAGATGTTGTAGAAGAACCTGAAGAGGAATCCACCGTCCCTGAGGAAATCCCAGATGAGACAGAAAAAGATGATGAAGTCGTTGAAGGTGAAGATGAGGAGGCAAAGGGAGAAGAGGATGAAGACGAAGAGGATGTCAAAGACGAGGAAAAAGAGGAAGAAGATGACGGTGAGGAAGCTGTTGTAGCTGAAAAAGAAGAAGAGGATGAAGACGAAGAGGACGCCAAAGATGAGGAGGAAGAGGAAGAAGAAGAGGATGATGAAAGTGCTGAGGTAATTTTAGAAGAGGAAGATCAGAGTGAAGAGGATTAAACTTTCAATAATTGCATTTCTAATGCTGTTTATTCTGATATCTCCTGAGGTGTTGGCTGCGGATCTTAGTGTGACTTGTGATCCGGATGGCTGTTCCACTAGTGGAATGGAACCTCTTTTTGATGAGACTAAGGTGCTTCCTGGCTGGAGTGTTACACGTACTTTAAAGGCAAAGAATGAATACAATGAAGATCGTGAATTTATGTTGGAAGTAGAGGACTTAGATACGAGTGGACCATTTTCTCTTGCAAAGATACTAGAAATAATAATAAATGAAGATGGTGACACGGATCTTATCTATGGTCCTGCAACTCTAGATGATTGGGAAAATGAAGATGATCTACCCTTAGGTTACATAGATGAGGGGGATTCCACCACTTATGAACTTACGATTTCAATGCCTGGTGCTACTGGTAATGATTTCCAGGGGAAAAGTACAGATTTTGATCTAAAATTGGGTTTTGATATGGTTGATGGTGATGACGACGACGACGACGATGATGATGATGACGACGAAGGGGAAGTTGCTGGGATATTTACCCCACTTTCCACCTTTTTTGGAACAGGGACACCACCTTTGGAAGGAGATGTTGCTGGTGATGACACTGTTATACCGGGTGAGGTTGGAGGTATAGAGGAAACAGCTGGAGAAAGTACCTGTGTAGATCCTTGGTGGTGGTGGTTAGTATTCTTAGCTCAGATATTAATTTACTTGCTTGCAAAGTATCTATTACGAGAAAAGGCACCTTCATTTGTCTCAGTGGTACAACTTTTAGTAACTATAGTGTTTATAGCAATATTCTGGAAGTTCTTCTGCCCAACCTGGGATATGATTATTGCTGCAATATTAGGTTTAGTGGCCTTAGTGGGATCTTTTACGAAAAGAGATGCCAATCAATATACTAACTATCATTAAATAGAAGCTATACCAAAACCTACTAGAATAGCAGCTCCTGCTACAAGTACCATTTTTAAACCCTGTTTCAAATTCTTTGTTGGCAAGAATCCCGCGCTAAAGAGCATTATTGCAGTTAGAGCTATAGATACAATCTTTGCAGTGCTCACTGGAAGAAAAATGTAAGGGAGTAATACGATTACACCACTAATAAAATATGAAAAAAACATGATTAGGGCTCCAATTGTTGGGTTATCTTTATGTAATTTGATTATTCCTTGTGTCTTATGTACAGACTCCTCTGTTAGAAACGACCCTGCTCCCATTGATAGTGCTTCCACAGCTATAACAATAAGACCCGCAGTAATAAGTTGAGAGGGAGAGTAATTACCCTTTGTGGCTAAGCCAAATAAGACTCCTACTGTTGATACAAGGGCATCCTCAGTTCCAAATATTAGATTTCTCAAATAATCGGGATTAATTTTCTTCACATATATATGTTAGCAGAATGCAAAAAACCGCGCCCTGGTTGATATGGGTGCGGGTTTTTTGTCTTATCTAAGCGCTTACGAAATTGTG
>CAZTXE010000073.1:0-4215 GCA_964617305.1 uncultured Candidatus Saccharibacteria bacterium
CATTTTAATCCTTTATGTCGTAAAGTTCCTTTGTTATATCATCCAGCTTATATTTCATTTGAGGAAACAGTACACCTTCACGTGCTGTAACATTTTCAAAAAACCAGAATAGTCTTTCAGAATGACCATAACCGGAGTTAGGAGGGCAACCATACTCAAGCATTTCTACATAATCAACATCCATCATTTGTGCCTCTTCATCTCCAGCATCCCGTTGTGCTTGTTGATCTCTAAAACGCTCTAATTGGTCCATAGGATCATTTAATTCAGAATAACCATTACCTAGTTCACTTCCTGCAAGGATTATATGGAATCTTTCGGTTAATTCAGGGTTTTCAGGTTTTGATTTTGCTAAAGGTGACATGAATTTTGGTTCATTTATTAAGAATGCAGGTCCTGATATTGTCTTTCTAATAACCTTCCAGAGGTTATCAATCAACCTATTTTTATTTATAGTTCCAGAAAGCTTTACACCCTCTTTCTCAAGTACTGCCAACATTTTTTCTTCTGAATCTTTGAAAATATCAATACCATGGCGTTCCTTTATGACTTCAACATAATCAATTTCTTCCCAATCGTTTGCTAAATCAAAAGTGTGTTCTCCTCTAGTGAATTCTGTTTTACCATAAACTTCATTTGCAATATATCTAAACATTTCAACAAGCATGTCCATGTTATCTTTGTAATCGGCATAGGCCCAATACCATTCACATTGGTAATATTCCTGAAGATGCTCATCACTAATTCCCTCATTTCTAAAGTTTGGTGCTAGAGTGAAAACTTTTTCAAAACCACCACCAATTAACCTTTTTAGATAAAGTTCTGTGGAAATACGAAGGAAGAAGTCTTGGTCAAGAGTATCGTGATGGGTTGTGAAGGGGTTTGCATCAGCACCACCCGTTACATGCTCCAGCACTGGAGTTTCTACCTCCATAAAACCTCGCTCCTTAAGAAAGGTTCTATTGGCCTCCCAAAACTTGGATTTTCTAATAAATAGTTCTCTAGCCTCAGGACTTGTTGCAAATTCCAGATATCTTCTTCTAAAACGGGTTTCTTTGTCCTTTAGCCCTTCATGTTTTTCAGGTAAGGGTCTTATTGCCTTTGTTAGGAGTTTAATTTGTTTTGGTTGGATTGATGGTTCACCACGCTTTGTCTTTGTTACAACTCCTGTAACTTGTACAAAGTCTCCAATATCTAAAAGGTTTAAGTCAGAGAAACCAAGGATTTGATCCTTTGTATCTGTTTTCTCAAGAACTTCTTCTTGTATATAAAGTTGAATCTTACCTGAATAGTCAGCAAGGTCAGAAAAAACGATAGCGCCATGTTCACGCCAAGACATAAGACGGCCTGTAAGATTTATTTCCTTACCTTCAAAGTCATCAAATTCTTCAACTACTTTGGCATTGGGGAAATCTTTTTGGGAACGAGCTGGAAATGGGTTAATACCCATTTCTCTTAATTTGTTTAATTTATCAAGTCTTACTTGTCTTAATTCTTTTAGTGTTGCCATACTTTTCTATTCTAACGCAATGTAAGCCCTATAAAAAGGGCTTTGAGGTGATCACCGTCAAGGGATCACTATTTAGTGTATCTTGAGAATTCTATATATTAGGTTTCCGATAGGAGCTTCTACCTCAAAGGTATCGCCAACCTTCTTACCCATAAGCTTTTCACCAAGAGGGGATTCATGAGAGATCTTACCCTTTGCAGGATTGGCCTCAGGAGCACCTACAAGATGAAATTCTTGCTCATCACCTTCAATGTGTACAGTTACCTTTGTACCAACTTTGATTTCTCCATTTGTGGCTTTTTGAACTTTAGCGTTTTTAACAATATCTTCAAGTTCAGAAATACGACCTTCTGCGAAGGACTGTTCTTCTTTGGCTGCATGATATTCTGCGTTCTCTGATAAATCACCCATTTCGCGTGCTTCTTTGATTCTGTTAGCCATTTGAGGGCGTTTATCAGCAATCAGCTCTTTTAATTCACTTTTTAATTCATCTAGACCTTCTTTGGTCAGATATATTACTTCTTTCATATTTTTTTATTAACTCAATTAAATAATACCTGTTTACTAGGTTTTTACTTTGCCGCTTTCACAGCGGTCGACCAATGTTTTACTACTCCCTGTCCATTAAACTAACCCACTAGCTATAAACTCACAAGGTATGGGTGGGGCGAAATTCAGTGAACCTTTTCAACATTTGATAGACTAACATGTGGGGTTTTCACTGTCAAATAAGCACAATTATAACGTCTGGGATAGCTATAATATGTATTATTACAATCCGTTTTGCTCGAAATGAATCCGGTATGCCTCCACTGTTAAAACCGCATCTGCCTCATGATCAGTCTCTACTTTTATGCCAAAAAGTTCCTCAACTTTTTCAATTGCATCCTCCTTTGTTTTTGTTCCCATTAGTTTTTTTATAATCTTGTTATGCATATCATCTATAAAAATATCTCGGGTAACAGCGGTTGCCCAAATAGCACCGGCCACTTGATTAAGAGCAGTTAATGTTTTGGAATTTCTAACAGGAGCAGGAGTTTCCAAAATCACCATACTTGGCGAATGCTCATCAAATATACTCTCAAAGGTTTTTGTAATATCACGGAGCTTATCCAACGAATAAGTTCCAGGAAACTTGTGGTTGCATGTCATCTTCAAGGTACCATCTTCAAAAACTGCAATACCACAGTTGGTGGTAGAACTATCAACGCCTATGGTAACAACAGGTTTTTTCTTTTTAGCCTTGGGCATGAGCCTATTGTACCAAAAAAGACAAAATCTCCATTGCTCTTTCAGGATTACCTATGCCTAAAGGGGAAAACTTGTTGCTAGCGTTTTTTTCGTTTTAAATACCTATTAATTATTATGCTAAATATTGGTATTAATGGAAGCATGAATCCATACCAAAGGGCCACTCCCTTAGGTGTTGAAAGGTCTACCCCATCAAACAACCACATGTAAAGATAGTTAACAATTCCTCCAAATACGGCAGTTATTAAAAAATAAGTTTTGAAAGGCATAAGTGTTAATCCTGCTGCATATGAGATGTAATCATAGAGTGTAAACCCAAATATCCTACTTATTATTAAAGCTTCAGTTCCCTCAGCTTTTACAAATTTATCTACTTCAGACATATTCTTTTTACCAACAAATTTCTTAACCCACTTACGTCCAAATTTACGAGCAATATAAAAGCTGATAGCTGCACTTAGCAAACTTCCTAAATAAACATATAGGCGAGTCTTCCCCCACCCAAATACAGCAAAACTTACAACAACACCAGGAGAGCCAGGAACTGGAGCAAATACTTGGGATATTGCAGTAAACAAAATTATTAGTAAGGGGCCAAAGGGATGAACATCTTCTACAAGTTTTAAGAATTTGTCAGAGCTAAGATAGGGAACAGATCCTATTACAACACCTACAAACACAAGCATAAAAATAGCAGTAGGTGCCCACTTTTTGGCTTTATGGATATGTTTTCTCACAGAAGGATTTTAACATGGCAGCCCAAAATGAATCTTTTTACAACCAAATATATAAGGAGTTTATGCTATTGGAATGTTTGATTCAAATTCCAGATTAGCTACACGTACAAGTTCTTTCCCCACGTCTCCCCACTTAATATATTCATTAAATTCGTTTGCAGGTATAAGTTTTCTTTCAACCATTTTGTTATCATGTGGATCAACAGTCTGTTTTTCTATTTGATCAATCAGAGCAAAGTATCTTAACTGATAATAATGATCACCTTTTTTCTTATTTGGATTATTTGGGAAAAACACTTCAAAAGCGCCAAGTAACTTTATATTTGAGATTGATATATCAGCTTCCTCCTGTATTTCTCTTATTAATGTTTGTTCAGGTCTTTCATTAAACTCAGGTGTACCACCAGGTAAATTCCATGGTGTAAAGGTTCCGCCTTCCAAAGGATTTCTGATTACCATTACATTCTTATCCTTGGTAAAACAAACACCATACACTTGCCAAATAGGGGAAATATCCTCAAGAGATTCTAGTGGCTTCCAAATAGTTTTAACTTTTATACCATTATTTAGCCAGGATTCTTCAATCATTTATTAAGTATATCAAAGACATATAACATTGTTTTTTATTGTAGTTATGGGATTGGTGACCCCACGGGGAATCGAACCCCGGTTTCCAGGATGAGAACCTGGTGTCCTAGTCCACTAGACGATGGGGCC
>CAZTXE010000074.1:0-4113 GCA_964617305.1 uncultured Candidatus Saccharibacteria bacterium
CTACCTGAATACATGTATGTTGCCGGAGTATATTTGTAATTGCCATTTTCATATGCATAAAGCTCCCATTTTGTAAGATCACGATCTACAAATGGAAGTTCATCTAGTTTATGTGTAAGAAGAGGAAGTCCTGTTGTCCAAAAACCATCTTTTGAAACAACACCATGGGGAAGATTTACATCTTTATCCTCTACCCTACCCCATATACCAGAAGGAAGATCTTTCTTGTTTTCATAAGCTTCCAAAAATTCATTTAATAAAAAGTCATAATCTCCTCCCAATAAAATGTAATCAACATTACATGCTTTAAGCGTTTCTTCAGGAAGATAAGTCATATGATCTCCAACAAGGATAACTTTCATTTCAGGAACTAATTCCTTTAGATCATCTACAATTTTCCAATGATCTCTTACTACAGGAGACTTTGTTTCAATCATTACAAAATCAGGGTTTATTTCTTTTAATTCATCTTTCCAATCAGCATATGTTTTTTGTTCTGCAATTCCATCCATCCAATAAACATCATGCCCGGCATCCCTAACAAGGGTTGCAGCATAAGCTGGCACCATAGGATAGATGTAACAGGGAACATTAAAGTATTGAAATTGTCTGTTTTGAGATAAAAGAGGAGAACCTTTGTCTTGTTCTATTGGTGGATATCCGATTACAATTTTCATGCTTTATATAGATTAGTATAAATATGTACGCTATGCAACCTCTGGATACAACTGATTACCTTCTAAATCTTCAATGATGATTGCGGTAGTTGGACAAGTCTTTGCAGCTTCTATAATGTCCTGTGCCTCATCCCAAGTACCTTCTTTTGCAAACACCATGCCCTCTCCGTCTAGATCAAAGGTTTCTGGGGCTCTAACAACACAAGTAGCAGCACTAATACACAGTTCGTTTATAACCTTAATTATTACCTTTGAATCTTTATTTTTATAAATTATTTCTTCCATTGATATCATCCTCCTAAGTAATTGCCTGTTTCCTCATCAAAGCTTCTGAGTTTTAGTTTAGGCTTATTAATTAGTCCAACCATAATATTAACACCATATACAATATGTGTCATAAGAACACCAAAGAACATATATATACCAGCCAGTAAACTCTTTTCCTTAAGTAAAACCTTAATGGATTCCCACAAAATCAGAAATGAATATATGGCAACAACAGAACCATAAAACCACCAGAGAATCGGTACGAAATAGCAAACAATAGGGCCAAGCAATAAGCCTAAGACAAAGGCAGAAGGCACAAAATAAGATGGAATAGCGGAAGTTTGAGGAAAGATCCGTGCAAACTGACCTCTGTGCTGCCCATACCTTGATACCTGCTTCAAATGGGGTAAAAACACATCTCTTCTGTGATGATAAACAACGGGTTTAGGGTGATATAAAAACTTTCTACCAAACTTGTTTACTAGATCAAGGCAAAGCTTAGTGTCTTCTCCAGGCCAAAACTCAGTGATGAAGCCCCCAACACTCTCAAAGGCCTCTTTTCTAACAAATAGATTCACTGTTGGATAATCATCAATTAACTGTTTCTTACTTGGGATATGGCGATACTTAAATTTATAACTTGCCAAAAACGATTCATGAATCCTGCCTGACATTCTTTCTAGAAAGGGGGCTTTTGGTGGTGTCATGGCAGGAGCACCCAAAGCATATACTTGTTTGTCTTCAAATATCTTGGCGGCTTCCGTTAGCCATGTCTTTGATGGAAAGGCATCATCATCCAAAAAGACAACAACATCGCCACTACTCTTCTCAACACCTAAGTTACGTTTCTCCCCTGGACCTTTGTTACCTACAAAAAAGAGTTTAAATCTGTCATCTGTAGTTGATAGTTCTGTTTCTTCATCAGAGATAAGGATTACCTCAAAATTCTTATACTCAAGCTGTTCTAAATGGAATATATTTTCGCGCAAAAAGTCATTAAGTGTTCTGATAGGTATTACGATGCTAAATTTAATCACTCTGTAACTCTCCTGTATTAATTCTCATCTGGAGTTCCTTATCATAGATCCATTTTCTCTGATTCTTATCATCATAATAATTGAGTAAGTGGAGTCTATAAAAAACAGCCATTGTGTCTTTTACCATGGCCCTAATATTTGGATCAAGAAACACGAGAAATCCGGGTAACCACTTAGAACCTTCACTAAAACCTAGGGTTAACTGCACAGGAGCAGTAAAGATTCTTGTAAAACCCAATCTGTTGGCGACAGCTAATAATTCAATATCAAATGCAAATTCCTTTACAACCAAACGGGGCATTACTTTTTCTAATACACTTCTCTTAAAGATCTTTAAACCTACCTGAGTATCAGAAATCTTTAAACCAAATAAAATACGTACTCCGAGATAGTAACCCCAGCTATATATTTTTCTTATAGATGTAAGTTTCACCTTTGATGCTGGATGTCTTTTACTGCCAACCATAATATCGGCGTTGTACCATTCCATATGCTCCAACAACATAGAAATACTGTTGGGGCTTATTTCCATTCCAGCATCAATGAAGGCAATATAGTCTCCTGTAGCCCTAGCCATACCGTAACGTACTGCATATCCCTTGCCTCTGTTTGTAGCATACCCTAATGTTTGGATCTGATTTTTTCTAATTTGCTTTAATTCCTTCAGAGTATCATCGGGACTACCATCATCCACAACAATTATTTCAAAATCCCATCTGGTTTGAGACATAACATCATAGATGTTTAACACATCTTTTTTAATGGTTCTTTTTTGTTTATAGGCAGGGATGATAATGGATACGAACTTTTCTTTTGCCATAATTACTTAGGAGTATGACCTAAAGTATGCATATTTCGCAACTAGGTCGATCTCAGGACAGTAAATGAATAAATTGAAACCCCTACTAACAACACTGCGGCAGTGATCAAATTCATGTTTATTACTTGATCAATAGAACTATGAAAGAAGCTAATTAAAACAACTTGCACTAATATTGCAGGTATCTGCAAGAGAAAAACCTTTGTTTTTTCTACCGCAAGTAAAAATAGTGTCATAAAATTTAATAGAACATAGAATCCAAAGAACAATACAAACTTTGGTAGGTATGTAACTGTAGGCATGTAGATATCACCAAACATCAATTGAACTATTAATCCTGGGAACAGTTTGAATACTAACAAACCAATACCAATGACTAATAATTGTATTTTCAAAAAGAAGCTAAACTTGCGCATGTAGTCCTTCTTTTCAGAAAAGGCTGCGGAGATTTGCGGGAACATAGCCACAGCAATAGTGTTTGCCGCAAAGAGAAACACCTTACTAACGGTAACAAGTCCGGCATAGAGCCCTGCGGAATACCCATCAAAATAGTGTTTCACCAGTATGATGTCTACATTGTTAAGAAGGATCATCCCTATTTGTACAAAAAGCACAGGTCCTGCAAATAACAAAACCCCCTTGTAATGTTCTCTTAAGTCTTGTCTCGTAAAACTGGTAAAACCCGATTTGAGCACTAAGGTATAAACAGTAAAGGAAAGTACACTAGCAAGACCTAACCCAACATAGATTCCACCAACTCTGTATCCGAGAAATATGGTAACCACTACTACCCCTAGCCGAATTAGACTTGATAGCACATTTGTTAAAGCGTACTGTTTTAATTTCAAGAAACCCTGCAAATAGGCAATTGGGGGAACTTGTAAAAAGGCAAAAAACATATAAACAGCGAAGAATGAAATTATTGTCACTTCTTCAATCTTTAAGAATGTGGCAATGTTATTGCGTAACACAAATACACCAACGCTTACAATAAAACCTGCAAGTAATGCAACTAGAGTTATATCTATATATAACTGGGTTAGTTCTGAAATCTTATTTTTTGCCTTCAACCTTGCAACAGTTTTGACAATGGAGGTCATAAAGGTAGAGGCTAAGATACCAACAACAACAGACATTGAAAGTAACGTATTAAAGATACCGTAACTCTCAACACTTAGTGAACGACCCAAATAGATCTGAACAAAATATGAGAAAATACTAGCAACAAAAACACCCGCTGAAACAAAAACAGTGTTTTGAAATGAAGTATTTGCTATCAGGTTTTTTACTTTTTCAACCATTATTTATCATA
>CAZTXE010000075.1:0-4033 GCA_964617305.1 uncultured Candidatus Saccharibacteria bacterium
ATTTTGCCAAATGACTTCTTTGTCCTAATATTTATTTCCGCAGCATTTATCTCGATAGTAGGGTTTGTTCAGCTTGCGGTGTTGCCAGATTTTACAGTGCTTGACTCAAACTTAGGCTGGGATCCCCATAAGAACAGGCTTGCATCAACCTTCTTTGATCCAAACTTTACCGGGGGTTTTCTGGCAATGACACTAGGATTAGCCATAGGGTTAATCTTAAACAAAGAGATACGGCTTACTCCCCTACAACTTGTGTTTTTTGTTGTTATTCCACTAATTGCACTGGTTTTAACTTTCTCTAGAAGTTCCTGGGGTATGTTTGCTGTAATAATTCTAGTGTTGGGTATGTTAAGGGCTCGCTGGTTACTGTTTTTAGCTGCAATTTTGATGTTTTTAACGTATTTTGCAATCCCCAGGGTACAAACCAGGCTTTCAGGAGTAACTGATCCTGCAGACTCTGCAGCCTTTAGACTGGTATCCTGGAAAAACACAATGGTGATAGCAAAAGATAACCCAATACTAGGTGTAGGTTTTAATTATTTTAGATATGCACAAAGGGAATATGGGTTCTTTGATGTAGGAACACAGGGAGGACATGCTGGATCAGGGTCTGATTCCAGCTTACTACTAATTCTTGCAACCACGGGAGTAATTGGTACAACTCTATTTGGACTTGGCTATCTAACAAGCACAGCTAACTTGTTTTCAGTAAACAGAATCGCTCTATTTGCTGTGTTATTAGGACTTCTTCTGCATTCTCAGTTTGTAAATTCCTTGTTTTACCCTCAAATAATGTTTCTGTGGTTGAGTTTTATCTCTTTTTATAGTAACTTATAGCCAAGAATATTGGAGTTAGATTTACATAGGAGTACATAATGAAAAAACGAGTTTCGAACGTTCTTTATTTGCTTTTGGGATTTATACCCATGGGCCTAGTGTCACACGGGATTTTGTGGATTTTGAGACTCCCTGTTTTCCACAAATGGCTGGTCTGTCTGGAGATTATCTCCCTTGTCCTACTCATCCTGCGTGTGACTCTTTACAGAGATATTGATAATTACGTGTCCCTGTATTGGTCTGGGATTGGGCTTCTTGCGCCTTTACCTGCACTTCAGGTTGTAATAGACGCAATTGTAAATACCTGTTTCAGGGGAAGGAAAGATCTGAAAACTGATTAAGGGGGTTAAGGTTCAATTGATTATCTCCGTTAGAGGTTTCTGGTCTTGATTTTTTTTGGGAGAAAAACTTAGGGACTTCACATTGACTATGTTAGTGTGAAGTTCGCAACCTTAGGATTCTTTTTTGTATTTAACAAAGATTATCTTTTCTGTTTCATTACCTGCTTTGTCCGTAGCTTTAATCTTTATTTCTACGTCACCTTCACTTACACCTAGTAATAGTTCAAATGAGTTGTCTGGGGATACTATTGCTGCCCTATCGTTTATGGATACTGTTGCTTCTTCATTCACCCTACCTGTTACCATAACCCGCTTGTTAAGATTTCTTACTGTTTCCCCGTTTTTTGGTTCTAAAATTGTTATTTCAGGTTCTTTCTCATCAAACATTATGTAGTAAGTTCTTGAGTTATCACTTGTATTGTTCTCACCATCTGTGGCCTTTGCATGAATTATGTTTTTGCCCTTGCTTAGTTTTACATCTGCAAATGTGAAGTGGCCTTCGTTATCTGCAGTAGTTGTTGCCTTTTTTGGTCCATTAACAAGAAGGTCTACAGTGGCCCCCGCCTCTGTTATTCCATTCAGAGTAATTTTGTCTTTGTTTGTAGCTTCTGGAACTTGGGAGAATATTGGAGAAGGTGGGGGAATGATATCCCCTATTCCTGGATCATTTCTATTCTTTGATAAGAAGGAAAATACATAACCTACCTTTGGTCCAAAGAACATAAAGATTACTACAAGAAGTAGAATAGTGCCGATTAGTGCACCAAGTGTTTTGTATAACTGTTCCACTAATTGTTCTTCTTGAGATTTCTTCTTGGCAGTACTCTTCCTACGTGTTGTATTATATGTTCTTCTTTTTGCCATTAGAGGAATTTTATCATGTAATAGTTTTTACTGGAGCCGAAGGTGGGAATTGAACCCACGACCTATCCCTTACGAAGGGATTGCTCTACCCCTGAGCTACTTCGGCATAAAGGGATTTTAACAGAAACTATATTAATTAATGTGAGATATTGTGGCTATTGTTAAAGTGTTTGTTGTGTCCTTGTAGTTACCTTCAACAAGTACCCCTTGTTTGTAGAACCTTCGTGCATCAAGATCAGTAGGGAGTACAAGATTAATAGCCTCTGAGTCATTTGTTATTAAATAATGCTTTTGTGTTGCTTCCGCGTAATAAAGCATCCCAATAAATGCCGTATCGTGAGCATTTTCAATTACTGGAGGGGAAATGTTTCCTATTCCAAATCCAAATGCTGCTACAACTACAGAAATTGCTATTGCAGTTAATGGTTTGATTCTAAATCTAAAATCAATACCTTCGTTTCCAAGTACTCTTTTCCAAAAACTTTTTAGATATGTAATAGGATTTGTAACCTTTATATCAAGGAGGGGTTGTTCTCTTTTTCTAAGGTCGGGTTTTTCATTGAAAATTGATATAAGAGGGGTTCTTATCTTTGTCTTGGGCATTACATTAAGTTTAGTATTTAAAGAGAATTGGTGCAACTGGAGCGGGCGACGGGATTTGAACCCGTGACCTTCTGCTTGGGAAGCAGACACTCTACCAACTGAGCTACGCCCGCAAGAATAGCAGCTATTAAAATATTAGCATCTTGAAAATAAAATAACACCGTACCTGCCAGGCACTAAATACTACTATGGTGTTAAGAAATTATTAAGTTTTGACCTGCAACGATCAGTGCTTGACTTCCGCTTGGTAGGTATCCTATGTCTGAAGAGTTTGCGTCCAAAATCTTTGTCCATTGTCCACCATCACCATATACAGCTTCTGCAATTTCCCACAAGGTATCACCAGATTTAACTGTGTAAGTTCCCTTTTGGATATCACCTTCATCGTAGTTATTGGCAATCCAGTCACTATCACTGTATGTGTTGGAACCTTCTACGAAACCGTTTTCGTCAGTTGAAGTGTTACCATCAATTGCTTCGTCACTTGCTACAACTTCGCCTCCACCTTTACCAAGGTCGGTATCTTCAGTTGTATTAAATCTATCTAACGCGAGGTAACCTGCGGTTACAACAAATATAAGAGCAATAACACCAGCAATGAAGTCTTTAGTTTTTTCACTTGAAAAATCAATATCAGTTAGTTTATTTAGCATTAATTATTAAACACCTCCTTCATAGTAGAACCTTTTATGGGCAGTATTAGGGCAGTAAATCAACATAGTGGCGGGAGCGACGGGACTCGAACCCGCAACCTCTGCCGTGACAGGGCAGCGCTCTAACCGATTGAGCTACGCCCCCTCGCAACTACATTCGCATTTTAATGTTTTCTGCCTATAGAGTCAATTATCCTGTGCCATCGGTTATTTACTTGTTAAGCACAATTTCTTTAAAAAATGTAAAATGAACCAACGTATGCCAACACGAATACCCAATGAAGAAATAGTAAAATTACTAAAAGAAGCTTTGGCTGCAATGGAAATCAAAGGGGATAATAGATTTGCTATAAGAGCTTATCAAAATGCAATAGCTTCCATTGATAATCTGACCTCTAGTGTGTTTGATATGTGGGAGAACAATAGATTAAGGGAAATCTCAGGTGTTGGTGGCGCTTTGGAGCAACATTTAGGTGAGTTATTTGAGACGGGTAAGGTAGCTGAGTGGGTAGCAAAGAAGAAAGACCTACCTGATGGAATGTTTGAACTTCTAATCTTACGTGGGGTAGGTCCTAAAACTGCATTTAAACTTTCAAAACAATTTAAAATAAATGATCGAGAAGACGCTTTGAAGATAATTAAGAAAGCTGCAAAGGCAGGAAAGATACAAGAACTTCCTGGTTTTGGAGAAAAATCTGAAAAAGATATTTTAGATTCTATAGAGGATCTAAAACA
>CAZTXE010000076.1:0-3908 GCA_964617305.1 uncultured Candidatus Saccharibacteria bacterium
TAACGGAACACAAAGATAGAAATGTTAGAAAGGATGCAGCAAAAGCTTTAACGGAGGGGTTACTTCCTAAGGCAAAGGTATATGCCTTTACTATGAATACCTTGTTACTTGATTCTAAAGTAGGTGATGAGTTGCGTGGGTTTGATTACCCCCAACATGCAACCTTACTAGCAGATGAATTAAGCCCAGAGATTGTGAATTCCATGAGTGCTGCAATTGAAGGTAATCATGAAACAGTGGAAAGATATTACAAACTAAAAAAGAAGGTACTAGGGTTGGATAAACTTCATGAATGGGACAGGTATAGCAAGATTTACCCTGAGGTATCACAAGAAGTTACTTGGAAAGAAACAGTGGGTATTGTTCTTGATTCTTTCACTAAATTTGATGCTGACTTCTCATCTATGGCCAAGAAGTTTTTGGATAATGGGTGGGTGGATGCTCCTGTTTCAGATAGCAAAAGATCTGGTGCTTTTTGTGCATACGCGCATCCAAAAATTCACCCCTATGTTTTAATGAATTTTAAGGGTAAGTTAGAAGATTCAATGACCTTAGCCCATGAATTAGGGCATGGAATTCATTTTTATTCGGGAAGTAAGTTACCTCTATCTGAATATGCTGTGTCTACCCCTGTAGCCGAAATTGCAAGTGTCTTTTCAGAGGCACTTGTTTTTGATGACCTGTACGAAAAAGCTACGGATAAGAAGGTAAAGATAAATCTACTAGCAGATAGGATCCAAGGTTCTTTTGCTACGGTCTTTGTACAAAATGCCTTTTATTTGTTTGAGAGTGATATCCACGAACATAGACGAGAAAAGGGTGAGTTATCTTTGGAGGACTTCAACGGTTATTACAATAAAAGGCTTCAAGCAATGTTTGGTAATGGTTTAACTCTTACAAAGGATCATGCCCATTGGTGGATGGGTGTACCCCATTTTTATAACTATGACTTTTATGTATATTCCTATTGTTTTGGGGAATTGTTAACATTTGCACTGTATGCGTTGTACAAAGAGGATAGCAAGTTTGTTAATAACTATATGGAATGTTTAAAACTTGGTGGTTCCTTGTCTCCCGTTGATCTTACAAAGAAAATGGGTGTTGATATAACAAAGAAAGAGTTCTGGGAAGATGGCTTAAAGATTTTGGATGGTTATGTTGAAGAGTTTGAACAATTGACCAAGTGTTAGTCGTTTTGACTTTCCACTATAGTCTCCGGTGGTTTTTCGGTGTTGACCATTTCAAACTGCATTTTCAGGCCTTCTAGTTCTTTGTTAACCTCATTTTTTGCTTCTTCTATGTTTTTATATGCGTCAGCATCAATTGTTAATTTTTCTATTCTTAGTAGTAATCCGACAATTCCCATAATTAGTATATGTAATTCATCGCTGTCATCACCTTCAAATGATTCAATAAATCTTTTAATATCTCCAATCATAGGATCTTCCGTTGGTGCTTCGTTAAGTAAATCTATATATTTTTCTTGCATGTTTTTTTCCATAATTGTTTCCTTAATGATGAACTTGCGTTCCCTGTTGTATGTTTGTTTGCCCTCTTGGAGTAGTATTTACTTTAATTTGTTTAGTTGTCTGTTTAGTTTGCTTGCTTTGTCTGGTTTCTGTAGCCTTGTTAGATCCCCTCGTTTTATTACGCTTTTTTCTTTCTTTAAACATTAGGTCCAGCATTTCCTGTGTAGCCCCGTAATCTTCAATAAGAATTCTTGCATAGTTAGCTCTGTTTTCTGGATCCATTTTGTAATATGCATTGAAGGCATTTGCTGATTTTCTGCTATCTCGGAATCTTTTAACCCTTTCCTCTAAAGCTTTTTGTGCTGCTTCCTTTTCTTTTTTTATTCTTTCAATATTTTGATCAAGTGTTTGTAAAAGTTCTGCATATTTTCCTTCAAAGTTTGCTGTAAGTTCAGCGCTAGTTTCACTAGCAAGCCCCGCTTCTGGTACTAGATGGAGGGTTTCATCTCGCTGTGTATTATATTCATCCAGGGTCATTCCTGTAGCCCAGGGCATTATTGCGTTTTTGTATTCGTCTGTTGTGGCTACACCGTTTAGGAAAACACTTTTTGCCAAATCCCTGCCCTCCAAGGATGTTGTTGTTTCCTCACCATCTTCGTCAAGAGGATTACCTTCTGGATGTCCTGCGGCCAATCTATCAAATTCCGCTTTTGACATTGTTGCTGATAGCATTGATTGTTCCACCTTTCCACTAGTATGCTTTACCTGCTTTATCACCATAGTGATGTCTTCAGGATTATCCGCATCGTTTACCTGACATACAACAAGCATTTCATTTGTTTGTTCTTTGGTAATTATTGGTTTGCGGAACAAGCCTCTTTTTGTGTGTACCACCTCTATAGGTTTGATCCAAAACTTTGGTGGTTTCTCGTTGAGTTCTCCTCCCTCGGGTAAATCAGCGGGGTTTTCAAATCTTGTAGCTTTTCCAAGGTGTGTGAGCCCTTCTTTTTCTACCGCTTTTTCGAATAAGGTATTAGAAATTTCTACACATTTTTTCCTTGGGGACCACTTATATGCATCTGTTATCATTTTTGTTGGGGGAACCTCTTTCTCTGCTTCTGCCCTTTCTGCAATGACTTCGCGAGCCTCCTCTAACTCTTTCGAACTTAGCGTTTTATTTTCTGGTTCAGAATCATCGTTGGCCTGTTTTTGTATTTCTACACCACCATCACTCAAACTTTTAGCTATTTTGTCATAATTCATTCCTTGAAATTTTTCGCCAATTTCCGCCATGCTTAAATTATGTCGCAATTAGATCTTTGTTTCAAGTGGAGTTTTGATATAATCGCTCCGCTATGAATAAAGAGAAATTGATAATTCCCAGACACGTTGCCCTCCTCATGGATGGTAATAGAAGGTGGGCACACAAACATGGGGTGCCAACTTTGCAGGGCCACAAGAAAAGTGCTGAAAATCTCGAATGCATATTAGAAAAAGCCCAGGATCTTGATATTAAATGTATAACCCTTTGGGCATTCTCCACAGAAAATTGGAATAGATCTGCAGAGGAAAAAGATTACCTATTTAACTTAATATCAGAGTTTAGTAACAGATACTTTGAAAAATTTGTGAAAAAGGGTGTTCGCTTTGTACACATAGGTAGAAAAGACAGATTAGATAAAAGGACGCTAGATGTTATACAAAGGTTTGAGGAGGAAACAAATTCTAATAGTCAATATACAGTGGTTATCGCTATAGATTATGGTGGCCAGGATGAAATTATTCGCGCATTTTCCAAGTTACAAGAAAAAGATCTTCCGGTTACCGTGGAAAATATTGAAAATAATCTGGATACTGCAAGTCTTCCTCAAATTGATTTAATAATTAGAACAGGTGGGGAGGTAAGATTAAGTGGGTTTATGGCGTGGCAGTGTGCTTATGCAGAACTTATGTTTTTTAACAAGTATTTTCCTGATTTTACTCCCGAAGATCTTGAATACGCTGTTAATGAGTTTTCTAAACGTGAACGAAGATTTGGTGGCGATTCAAACAATTAGACCTCTAACAATTATCTATTACTTATTGACAAGGGTATGTCTATTTCATTAGTATTAATACAATGCCCAGATATATACTGGGTATTTTGTTCGGCCTTTCTATTTATGGGATATACCTTAAGTTTTAAACCAGTGTCTATAGGAAATAACTATACCGGCGATATTGTATTCGCCGGTTTTTTTGTGAAAAAATTATTAATTTGAAAGGAGGTGTACGTAAATGAAAAAGATATTATTAAGTTTATTTGTTATCTCAGCGGTTGCTATTGCAGGTGTAGGAGCTACTACAGCTTACTTTTCAGATACAGAAACAAGCAATGACAATACCTTTACTGCAGGTACCTTGGATCTCAATGTTGATGGTGGTAGCACTAATGTAGTC
>CAZTXE010000077.1:0-3901 GCA_964617305.1 uncultured Candidatus Saccharibacteria bacterium
CATCAGGTCCAAGTAGCATTCCACCACTCATCCTGTAATCAAAGGGTTCATCAAGTGGTACTACACCTATGTCATGTAGGAACTTAAACCAGAAACGAGCATATAAGACGTGGGCTGTAGTATGACCTGCATCACCAAAGTACATATCAATAGGGAACCAATAATCAACAAGCTTAGGGTCAACAAGCATCTCATCATTTTTTGAATCTATATATCTAAGGTAATACCAGTTAGATCCTGCCCAGGTAGGCATTGTGTCTGTTTCCCTCTTAGCCTTATTACCTTCACTATCCTTTGTCTGATTCCACTTTGTATTTTTCTTAAGAGGGCTAACTCCATCTTCTCCTGGTAGGAAATCTTTCATAACGGGTAATTCTAGGGGTAAATCGGTATCTTTAACTGCTTCTAAACTACCATCCTCCTTATAAAGAAGTGGAATAGGTTCGCCCCAGTATCTTTGTCTTGAAAACACCTGAGTTCTAACCTTAAATTGTTTTGATAATCTAGCCTTACCTGCATCTACGAGTTTCTTACTAATTACATCTTTGAATTCATCAGAGTTCATGCCATCGTATTCACCCGAGTTTTTAACAACTCCGACTCCTGTGAACACAGATGTTTCATAACTCTCGTTTGCAGATACTACTTCAATAATCTTAGTATCATATTTTTTAGCAAACTCATTGTCGCGTTCATCATGTCCTGGTACACCCATTACAACACCTGTACCATAGTCGGAGAGAATGTAGTCTGCAACAAATAGGGGAATGTCCTCTGAGATTTCTTCTATTGGATTCTTTGCAGTAATTCCTTTGATCAGTACCCCTGTTTTCTCCTTAGTTTGCTTTTCAAGGTCACTAAGGCTTTTAGCTTGATTAACATAGTCTTTGATAGCATCCTTGTTTTCTGCTTTGTCTAGAAGTTTATTAATAAGTGGGTGCTCTGGAGAAATAGCCAAAAAGGTAACTCCATAAAGAGTATCTGGTCTTGTTGTAAATACACTTACTATTTCACCTTCAACTGTAAAATCTACCTCCAAACCTTCCTTTCTTCCTATCCAGTTTTTCTGTGCAACCTTTACTGATTCTTCGTAATCAGTTCTATCCAGATCATCAACCAAACGATCTCCATAGGAAGGTATATCTAATACCCACTGTTTAAACATCTTTCGTTCAACCTTGTGACTGCCTCTTTCAGATATCTTTCCGTCACCATCAGGATCAGGTAATACCTCTTCATCAGCAAGAACTCCTAATTCATCACACCACCATACTGGCATTTCCTTTTGTTTTGCTAATCCCTTTTCCCATAATTTCTTAAATGTCCATTGAGTCCATTTGTAATACTTAGGGTCTGCTGTACTTAACTCTCTATTCCAGTCAATACCATACCCTATGTCCTGCATAGCTTCTTTATAGTCAATTTGGGCTTGTTTTATAGCCTCTTGAGGAGTAATTCCTGCTTTCTTTGCATAAGTCTCCGCAGGTAATCCAAATGAATCCCAACCCATGGGAAATAGAACGTTAAATCCTTTCATTCTCAGAAAGCGAGAGTATATCTCAGGAACGGTATAACGCATCATATGCCCTACATGAAGAGACTTGCCAGAGGGGTAGGGGAGTTCAGCTAGGATGTATTTTTTGGGTTTATCGGAGAAATCAACAGCTTCGTAAATATTGTCTTTGTACCACTTATCCTTCCAGTTGCCTTCTATCTTTTCGTGATTGTATGAGGATTTACCTTTTACCATGCGTTTATTATACAGATTGTATAGGGATTTTGAAGTTATTGAGCAGGTTGAAGGTGAAGATGTCTTTGTAAATCAACAATATCATCTGAATTTCTACTAACTTGATGTTTTAAAAAGAGTTGTTCCTCATCATTTCGTTTCTGTTGGGTGAAAAACTTATCCATTTCACTCAAGAATTGTTTCGTTGTAGGAATTACATCTAGCCTACGGTCAATCTTTGCTAGACGTTTATCGATTAGATCGAATTTGTATTCCATATATCTTCTGTTAGTATTGGATTTTTTATCTGCACTGTTGAGTCTCTGATCTACAATATCAAATTTTTTGTCTATGTGGTCAAGAATTGTTTTTACTTGAGGGTTTTCTAAAATAGGATTCTTAGGCATGAATACAAATTAACATATCCCACAAAACATGTCAATACAAATTAGGGCTTTCTTTATACCAAATTTAAGAAATCAGAAGATTTTTGGAACAAATATGAGATATCCAACGATAACAGAAGCTATTGCTAAAACAAGAACAGCACCTGCACCAATATCCTTTGCTTTTCCTGTGAATGCATAATCAACCCCCGCTTTATCTCGCAAAACATTCTCTATATTTTCAATGGCACTATTCATAAGTTCAGCAAACATTATGGTTGCCATAAGAAAAACTAGAATTGCCCACTCAGCCATATTTATCCCTACATAAACTGCAAGCGAGGTAGCTACAATAGCACCTAATATATGTATCTTTAGATTTCTAGACTCTTTTAAAGCCACCCAAATGCCTCTAAAAGCATTAACAAAGCTTGAGAATATGGTTTTGTTGGTTGTTGGATTCATAAAACAATTGTGAGGTATTTGGGGTGTTGTGTCAAAGCGAAACAACACCCCAAGATTTCACCACTACAAAAAAGGTTGTGCCAATACAAATAGAAAGGTTAAAGCTATAAATACTACAAACAAAAGCATAATAACTCTAAAAACTACCTTTAAGATTCTCATCAGTATAACTTTTCTCCTTTATGCCACGAATTTAGTGGCTTTTTCATAAGTGGAATCCACGTAGTATACTTTATTTGTGAAAAAAAGTTATACATTTCCTAAAAATTTTTTGTGGGGAACAGCAACAGCAGCGCATCAAATAGAGGGTAACAATAAAAACAGTGATTGGTGGGAATGGGAACAGAACAAACCACCAGAAAGAAAATGGCCCTTAGAACCTTCACTTGACGGGTGTGACTCATACAACAGATATGAGGAAGATTTTGATTTATGTAAACAAATGAATAATAACGCTGTTAGATTTTCAATAGAGTGGGCGAGGATTGAACCAGAAGAAGGGAAATTTGATCAAAAAGAAATTGAACACTACAAGAAGGTTTTACAAGCCGCAAAAGATAGAGGACTTAAGACACTAGTAACACTACATCATTTTACAAACCCAAATTGGCTTACGAAATTTGGTGGTTGGGTACATCCCAAAACATCAAAGTTGTTCGCGCGATATGCCAAAAAGTGTGCGGAAGAATTCGGAGAGTATGTTGATCTTTTTACAACCTTTAACGAACCACAGGTATACGCAGGCATGTCTTATGTAAAGGGTATTTGGCCCCCAGCAAGACATAATCCCTTTAAAGTCGTTCTTGTGCAAATTAATATGATCCGCGCCCACAATAAGGCTTACAAAAAAATGCGAGAGGTAACCAAAATACCCATAGGTCTTGTAAAACACATAGTGTGTCCTGAGTGTACAGATGAGTCAATACTTCTTGATCGAATTGTTGCAAGAGTTGTATTGTTTCTTGGAGCTGACTTTTTTCTTATAGGCACTAAGAAGTATCTAGATTTTATTGGATTAAATTTCTATTTCACATTCAGGTTAATTAAATGCCGTATAAGAAATCTTGATGATAGGGTTAGTGATTTGGGATGGTGGATTTATGCACCTGGTATTGAAAAGGTGCTGGTATTTCTAAAGAAATACAATCTTCCCATCTATATAACAGAAAATGGGCTTGCTGATGCTAAGGATAAGTACAGACCTGAGTTTATAAGAGATCACTTGATTGCGTGCGCTAAGGCTATTGATCAAGGTGTTGATCTTAAGGGATATTTTCACTGGTCACTACTTGATAATTATGAGTGGGCAGAGGGTTATTGG